>DATNJO010000418.1:0-2208 GCA_035603895.1 Pyrinomonadaceae bacterium | reverse complement strand
GTAGGTGTCGGAGTTGGAGTCGAACTCGGCGAACCCTGCGCAGCATTAAGTGCGTCGATGTCCGCGCCGATATCTTTCCCGTCAGAACCCGCATTCTTAAAAGGACTGCTTGACGTCAATCGATAATTCCTGTTTGCGACGTCAGTGAATCCAACCTGTGACGTGACCAAAAAGGTATTTCCCGACGGGTACATGTAACTCGCGCGTCCCGCAGCGTTGTTCTTCGTATAAACGTACGACGAAAAATAACCCGCAAGAGCCGGAGCTCCTTCACCGATGTTGCCGCCAAAGACGCCGTAACCACCTTCGGAGAACAAATTGTCGCGAATCACTAGGCCAGTGCCTTTGGGCGTACCAATCCCGGCGTCCATCGTGATGATGTTGCGGCCCTTGAACACCGTGTTGTGAGTTATCGTAACGTTGTTTGGACCATTCAGCAGAATGATCGCGTCGAAGTATCCGATCTTGTCAAACACATTGTTTGAGATCGTGATGTTGCTCGTGATCGCGCCTCTGCTTTCCGCATCGGTGCGCAGGATGGTTACTCCTCCACCTGTGTTTGTTACCGTGTTGTTAGTGAACGTAACGTTTTCAACAACCGACCACGGTGCATTCCCACCCTGGTTTCTTGCGGTAAAGACAATGGGTATGCCCGATTGTCCGTCCACCCAGTTGTTTTGAAAGAGATTGCCATTAATTGTTACGCGGCGCGCGTTCTTCAGCTCCAACAGGTTCTTGATCGCCCAGTGGCGGCCGAGATACGAAGGATCGCCAACCTTCCAAGTGAGCGGTTTGAAGAAATGATTGCCGCGAATCTCGATGTCCGAAGGCACCAGGTTTGGAATTGCGGGATCGGCGCCGCCGAACAGGATGTTTTCGGCCGCGGCTTCGATGTAGTTGTTGATGATGTGATAAGGACCGGGTCCGTTCCAGCCGCAGATCGCCTGCGTGTCCATGGCGACCGCGTGGATCTCGGAGATGTAGGAGTTGATGATCGTTGTTTCCGCAGTGTTCAAACTGAGTCCACGTTGCACTTCCTGTGTCGGAAAGCCATGAATCCAGACGCGATCGAGTGTGAAATGATGCGGAACGCTCGAGAGAGTGGTTTGGTCGCCGCTTCCGAGTCTAACGAGATCGTAAACGAAGTCGGTAGCCGCAAACGTAGAGATGTCCAAACCGATCAGTTTGTAATGATGAGCGCCAGTGGTAGTTCTGAGTATCGGTTCGGCGACGGCATTTGAACGTAGTTTTGCCAGCAAACTGCTTTGTGATGGCGAAACGCGTCCCGTGATTTCCGACGCTCTTGAAGATTGAATAGTTATGTACGACTCACCCGGTTTAGCAGTGAGCCTGAAAGGACCGCGATAAGTAGCACCGGCTTCCACGACGATCGTGTCGCCCGGCGCAGCGCTGTCGATCGCGGCTTGTAGATCTCCACCCGCGGGTACAACGAGAGTCGATCCGAAAGTGGTGGCCGCGAAGATCAGTAACAGTGAAATGGTGATAAAGGGGGTTGTTAGTTGGGGAGAAACGCATTGACGAACTGCCGCACACAGTTGGGAGTAATTCACTTTTTGCTCCATTCAAAAAGTTCAAGGGATGTTAGATCTGGTTGTTCAAATGATTGTCGGGTATGTAGCTGGTAACACTCGGGGCAGCCGACACACTACAGCAACGAGCAGTTGCTGCAGGTTGTGACAAGATTGCAATATTCTTGTGCGCGGGTAAGTAGATGCTCGCTAGTGCAACTCAGCGGATCACGTAGAACGCAGTCTGTCGCGGACGAAACCACTTCATTCCGTCTTTTGTCAGATAAGCATCGTCTTCCATCATGATGGTGACTTTCTGTCCGCCCCACTCAGCGACTGGAGTGCTGGTGTTCAATTCAATTGACGTGTAGGAGCCTTCACGGAATGGCGGTTCGAGCGGCGCTCCTACGGTGGGACGCCGAAAGTCAACGCTCGCGCCGAGTGCGTGGCCTTGGTTGCCGACTGAATGCGAATAGATCATCGCTTCGATGCCGAGGTTCTTCATGTCTGCCATCGTCGCATCGTAGACTTCGAAACCCTGTGCGCCGGGTTTGATGTGAGTGAAGAGTGCATCCTGAAGCTTGTTGGTGTTTGTGAGTGCTTTTTTGAGACCTTCGGGAACGTCCTTCTCGCCATCGCGTAAGACGTAAGCCATCTTCTGCCAATCGGTACTCAGACC
>DATNJO010000417.1:0-12097 GCA_035603895.1 Pyrinomonadaceae bacterium | reverse complement strand
GAGGAATTCTAGCAGTCAAAGAGAGATTCTTTGAGAAAATACCGGGAATTATGTAGTTTCTATTCGCCTTGCACAAAAAGTTTCCCGCAAAGGCGCAAAGACGCAAAGCGCTGCCGCGTTTCTAAAGGATTTCTTTGCGCCTTGGCGCCTTTGCGGGAGAACGCCTCTTGCGCTGGCATACTTTTCGGGCAAAGCCGTAGCAATTCTTTTCACGTTTCTGTCAGCTAGCTGACACTGACAGCAACTAGCTGACAGAAACCTATCGCATCTCCCCACAAAATCAGAGAGAACCAGATGACACTGAGACTAATCCACTCTACAAGAACAACCCCTCCGCAAAGCGATCCGTTAACGGTCGAACGAGTTGCGGAAGCGCGGCTACCGACTGAGATCGGCGAGTTTCGCATTCTCGGGTTTCGCTCGCTCATTTCAACAGAAGAGTTTGTCGTGTTGGTGAAAGGCGAACTGCGTGCGGACCGTGCGAGTCTGGTGCGCATTCATTCACAGTGCATGACCGGCGATGTTTTTGGTTCATTGAAGTGCGATTGCGGCCGCCAGCTCGAAGCGGCCATGAAGTTGATCGAAGAGGAAGGACACGGCGCGATCGTTTACCAGCAACAGGAAGGACGCGGCATCGGCATCATCAACAAGATTCGCGCGTATGCGTTGCAGGACGAAGGCGCCGACACGATCGAGGCCAACGAGCAGCTTGGCTTTGCAGCAGACATGCGCTGCTACGAGCAGTGTGCGGAAGTTCTGCTCGAACTCGGATTGCGCGCGGTGCGCGTGATGTCCGACAACCCGGCGAAGATTCTGGCGCTGCTGGAAGCGGGGCTACAGGTCGTGGAACGCGTACCGCTCGAAGTGGAGCCGCACGATTTCTTCGCCGGTTACCTGAAGACTAAGAAGGAGAAGATGGGCCATCTCGTTAGCGTGGCCTGACAACAGCAATGGGTTTCAAAGACGTTCACGTCGCGAACACCTCTGACCTCAAATCCGGGGAGATGAAAGAAGTTGCGGCCGGCGACACACGCATCCTGTTGGCACGTGTCGACGATCAGTTTCATGCGGTCAGTGCGAGCTGTCCTCATTATGGCGGGACACTAGCGGAAGGCGCGCTGTGCGGCACGCGTGTTATTTGTCCGCTGCATCATGCGATCTTCAATGTAGTGAACGGTGACTTGGAAGAGCCGCCCGCACTCGACGCGCTCGTGAGTTACGAAGTGCGTGTTGAAGGTGAACGTGTGCTGGTTCGCGTGCCGGAAGAAGCTTCGGAGCGGCGTGCGGTCGAGATGGTGCAGAGTGATCGCGTTGCCGATCCGCGGCAGTTTGTCATCATCGGCGCTGGTGCGGCCGGTTACACCGCCGCGCAGACACTGCGCGAAGAGGGTTTTCGGGGTCAAATCGTGATGATTACGCGTGACGATCGTGCGCCTTACGATCGGCCGAACCTCAGCAAAGATTATCTGCACGGCCACGCCGATCCGGAATGGATGCCGTTGCGTGCGGATGAGTTTTTCAAGGAGCACGACATTCAACTGGTGCTCAACCGGGAAGTGACGCGCGTCGATGCGCGCGCGAAGACGATAGTTTTCGAGAGCGGCGAAACAATGGATTACGACGAGTTGCTCGTCGCGACGGGCGGCGCGCCGGTTCGTCTCAACATTCCCGGTTCCGATTTGAAGAACGTCTGCGTGCTGCGCAGTTTTGCTGATGCCGATTCGATCATCGAAACTGCGGGGCGCTCGCGTCGCGCGGTGGTTGTGGGTGCGAGTTTCATCGGTATGGAAGCGGCGTACAGTCTGCGCGAACGCGGGCTGGACGTGACGGTGGTCGCGCCTTCGGCGGAGCCGTTTGAAGTTACGCTCGGCAGGGAAATCGGAGGCGTATTCCGGTGCGAGCACGAGCGTCATGGAGTTCGCTTCAAGCTCGGATCGATCGTTTACCGGTTCGAGGGTAGTCACAACGTCGAAGCGGTCACGCTCGACACTGGCGAGAGTGTCGAGACGGATATGGTAGTTGTCGGAGTTGGTGTGCGTCCGGTGACGCATTTTCTCGAAGGTATTGAGTTGGACCAGTCGGGCGGCGTCGTAGTTGATTCGCGTTTGCGTGCTGCTGAGGGACTCTACGCGGCCGGCGACGTTGCTAATTTCATCGATCGATCGACTGGCGAACGCATGTGCATCGAGCACTGGCGTACCGCGCAGCAGCAGGGACGCGTTGCGGCGCGCAACATGGCGGGAGGCGACGTTTCTTTCGACGGCGTTCCGTTCTTCTGGACACAACAATTCGATCTCACGTTGCGTTACGTCGGTCACGCCACGACATGGGACGAGATCGTCTATCAAGGCGACGTCTCGTCGCACGACTTTCTCGCGTTCTACGTGAAAGGCGATCGCGTGCTGGCGGTCGCGGGTATGAATCGCGATCGCGAGCTTGCTGCTGTTGAAGCGTTGATGAAGCTCGATCGCATGCCCACGCGCGAGCAACTAAAATTCGGCGGCGTTAGCGTTTTGGATTTACTTCACGCGCCGTCTCAACCCCCAAACCACCTCGAGCTTGAACCAATGATGAAGACTGTCTGAGCCTCCCGTGCCCTGGTTTGCTTAGACCAGATTAGGAGTGGAAGTCTTATGAGGGTCGCACCGTCCTCCTCGGCGACGTTGTTGGGAACTTCTCGTCATCAACAGCGCGTGCAAATCTTCTCCGGCTTCAGTCCCGACGAGATGACGCGCATCGCCGCGTACGCCCGCAGTCTGCGCAAAGCGCGTGGTGAGTTTATCTATATGCCCGGCGATCGTGCCGAGCACGTTTTTATCCTGAAACAGGGACGAGTGAAACTATCGGTCCTTTCCGAATCCGGTAAGGAGATCGCCATCGACATCATTCAGCCCGGCGAGATCTTCGGTGAGTTTGCACTCGTCGATGAAGCGCCTCGCAGCAATATGGCCCAGGCGCTGGACGACATACTCGTGTGGGTATTTCCCAAGAACGATTTCACGCACCTGATCGCGTCGCAGCCGAAGCTCGCGTTGAGTTACATCCGGCTGGTCGGCGATCGACGGCGGCGCATGGAAAAGAAACTTTCCGATATAACGTCGAAGGCCGTTTCCGCGCGCGTGTGCGAACTCCTGCACGACATCTCGACGAGTTCTGCCGAAGTTGAAACAGGTAACACTGAGTACCTCGTCCCGCTAACACATCACGACGTCGCGAGTTTGATCGGCGCCGCGCGTCAAACTACTACCACCGTCCTCAACGATCTCGAACGCCGCGGCATCATCGAACTCGGCCGCGGTTGGATTCGAGTGAAGTGTCTGAAAGAACTCCAAACCTACGTTGGCTGAGATTTTTTTGGCACTTTGTCACCCGCGTGACATTCGTGTCGTGGTGCTGACATACGCCCCGGCGGTTCTCCTTCATCATGCGGCCCTCGCACCTCGCTTTTGGAAAGAGACAACACAAGGAGAACCACCGATTATGAGAACCAACAAGAAGTTTTCAAAAATGCCGCCCCTCTGGCTCGCCATCTTTGCGCTGACGTTAACCGCGCTGGTGGGTATCAGTCCCCGCACAAACGTTGCCGCAAGTGGCGGTGACGATCTCGGCACCTCGCCTTTCGATTTCAGTGACGCCGCATACCGCGCACACGGCGTCGTGCCCGAAAACATCGTATTGCGCGTCGGCACCGCTTCTCGCGCCGGTGATTGGGTTATCGACAACACCAACTCCGATCCCAATCGCAGAAACGTTCGCACTATCGAAACAACTCCCGGCACGACCGGCTCGAGCGGTCTGACTTACGCCAACATCTTCGGCGTGCTCAACTCCACGAGCTTCGAACGAAACGCCGCGGGCCAACTAACTTCGCGTGGCCAGGCAGCGTTCGACACTGCCGAGCATTTCCGCGTTTTCATCTTTCCGAAAGCATCGAACGGTTCGATTCTCGATCCGTTCCTGCCGAACAAACGCCAGGACAATCTCTTCGACACTCGCGATGGCTACTTCTCAAACGATCCACTCGGAATGTGGGTAGCAGTTTGGGTCGTCTACACGCCGAAGGCTTTCACGGCTTCGGGACGCAAAGAACTCGATCCGATCGCCGCTACCAACGGTCGCGATCTCGATGGCACAGCGATTCTGACAAGCCCGTCGCAGATCGATAATCTCGCGTCGAAAGGGTTTATCGAGTTGCGCACACGACCGGTTGACGATCCTGTTTTCCGTTGGGTCATCTGCCCGATCCCCGAAGATCCGCGCGATGGTTTCATCCGTCCCGACGCTTTTCTCCGCGACGTAAAACGTGCCGACGGCACCGCAGTTTTTCCCGCACTCGGCAACAACTTCCGCTGCCTGCAACAAACAGGCGACTGGTGTAACTAAATACTTTCTTTGTGTCTCTGTGTCTCCGTGGTGGACCACAGAGACACAGAGAAGGATTCAAGGAGAACCCTAATGGCGAACATCTCGAAGATTGATCGAAGGGCGGAGAAGGAGAAACAGCAAGCCGCCAAAAACAGGCGCGAGATCGTCGCGGCCGGCTTGAGCCGTCGCGAGATGCTAAGAATGGGATTGTTGACGAGCGCCGGTTTGCTGATTCCGATGTCGGGCTTGAGCGTGAGAGCGCGCAGCAGTGCCGGCCGTCTCTTGTTTGACAGCGGTCCTGGCAGTGGTCCAAGCAGTCCGCCGACACCATCCTTCGTACAACCATTCACACGCATGACCGTGAAGCAACCGAGTGCGGTCCTGAACCCCGTGCCGACAGTGGTTCCAAACACTGCGGCCGGCGAAGGACGAACTATTCCACATCAGGCTTTCAGTCAGTTTCCGCCAGTGAAGTTTTATGAAGTCGAACAGCGGCTGGCGAACATCGTCACGCATCCCGCGCTGCCGGTCCAACCGCTCTGGGGCTTCGATGGGTTGGTTCCTGGTCCACTTTACGTGGAACGTTATGGCCAACCGATTCTCGTCCGCAACCACAACAACCTGCCCGCAAACAACGGCGGGTTTGGCAAGAACCTCGTTACGACACACCTGCACAACGGCCACACGCCGGCGGAATCAGACGGCAATCCGTGTGACTTCTTCCAGGTCGGACAGTTTTATGACCAGCACTATCCGAATGTTTTGGCGGGTGTGAACTCAACGCATCAGGATGTCGGCGGCGACATTCAGGAGTCGATGAGCACTCTCTGGTATCACGACCACATGCACGATTTCACGTCGCAGAACGTCTACAAAGGTCTGGCCGGAATGTACCTGCTCTTTAACGACCACGACACAGGCGACGAGACCACCGGTTTTCACCTGCCGTCATTCGGCGACGGCGCCAGCGACGACAGCAATTTCGACGTGCCGATGGTCTTTAGCGATCATCTCTACGATTCTGAGACTGGCATCATCACGTTTGACACTTTCAACTTCGACGGTGTGCTCGGCGATCGTTTCCTCGTAAACGGTAAGGTGCAGCCGGTCATGCACGTGCATCCGCGTCGTTATCGTTTCCGCTGGCTCGACGCTGGACCATCGCGGTTCTACCAGTTGTTCGTCACGGACACTGGCAACCTGAATCAACGGATCAAGTTTCACCAGATCTCCACGGATGGAAACCTGCTCGATCATCCGGTTGAAGTCGAGAGCATCCGCATCGGCGTAGCCGAGCGTGCTGATTTGATCATCGACTTTTCGAAGTACGCGGGCAAGACGCTGTACATCGAAAACCGTCTGGAGCAACAGGATGGTCGTGGTCCAACCGGCAAGGTGTTGGCTGCGGGAAAGGGCAATCTGATTCTCAAGATCGTTGTTGACCTGCCGGCGATCGGCGACGGCAGTGTTGACCCGGCGACGATCACGAAGTTCTACGGTCTGCCGGACAAGACGGCGACGCCGCGCATCACCCGGACGTTCAACTTCGATCGGTCGAACGGCAACTGGACGATCAACGGCCGTTCGATGGATCCGGAGTGCCAGGAAGTGCGGGCGCGTGTTTCGAAGAACTCTGTCGAACATTGGGTCGTTAACAACAGCTCCGGTGGCTGGCAGCATCCGGCGCATATTCACTTCGAAGAGTTTCAATTCCTGTCGGTTAACGGCGCGCCGCCGGCTTCCAGCGGTCTCGTGCTGAACGGGCGCAAGGACGTGATCCGTCTGGAGCACAACATGCAGACCAAGGTGTTTTTCCGGTTCCGCGATTTCACCGGCAAGTATCCATTCCACTGCCACAACGTCGTTCACGAAGATCACGCGATGATGCTTCTGTGGGAGATCGTCGAAGGCGATGGCGACAACAGGACAAACCCGTAAGAAAGGAGAGCGAAAAGATGTTTAGGAACAGGTTTACTGGACTGCTCGTGCTTGTCCTGCTTGCGGGAGTGCTGGTTGTGCCTGGTGACGGTGCGCGTGCTTTTCAAAGTCAGTTCAAGGCGACGAAGACACCGCGCGAACGGCTCGCGGAGCGAAGTTTTCCCAACGTCACGTTAACCACGCACGAAGGCAAGAAGGTCAAGTTCTACGACGATTTGCTGAAAGACAAGATCGTGCTGATCAATTTCATGTACGTGAAGTGTGAAGGCACTTGCCCGGGAACGACCGCGAACCTGGTGAAGGTGCAGCAACTGCTCGGCGATCGCATCGGCAAGGACATCTTCATCTACTCGATCACGCTCAAGCCGGAAGAAGACACGCCTAAGGTCCTGGCCGCGTATGCGAAGGCTTACAAGGTGAAGCCCGGTTGGCAGTTTCTGACCGGCGATCCGAAGGACATCGAACTCTTGCGGCAGAAGCTTGGGTTTATCGATCGCGATCCGGTGCGCGACGCGAACAAGTCGAATCACATCGGGATGCTGCGTTGGGGTAACGAGCCACACACGTTGTGGGCCGGATGTCCTGCATCGCTCGCGCCCGGCAAGATCGTGAAGGAGATCGCACTGGTTGACTGGCCTACGGCGAAACAGACGAGAGGAGGAGAGAGATGAAGCTTTATCTGCGGAATCTGTGGATGGTTCTCTTGGCGACATTGATAATGCCTGTCGCGGTGAATGCACAAACTGTAACGGCGTTTCCGGTTGGTCTCGGGCCGGAAGGTGTGGCGACCGACGGTGCGAGTGTCTTTGTTGCGAATCAGTTCAGCGATACGGTCACCAAGCTGAACGCGAGTAACGGTGCTGTGGCCGGCACGTACGAGGTGGGCCATCGACCCGTTGCCCTTGCGTTCGACGGCGCCGGTGTTTGGGTGGCGAATTATCTTAGCAACAACGTGATGAAGCTCGACCCGGCAAGCGGTGTTGTGGTTGGGACTTATGCAGTCGGCGATGGACCAGGCGGACTGCTTGTCACAAATGGCAACGTCTGGGTTGCAAATCGTAACGCGGGAACGTTGACGAAGTTGCGTGCTGCGGACGGTATGACGCTCGGTACGTATGAAGTCGGCGAGCGTCCGATCAGCATGGCGACCGACGGCGAGCACATCTACGTCACGAACAACAACAGCGACTCGGTAACGAAGCTGCGCGAATCGAACGGAGTGCTGGTGGCGACGTTTCCCGTTGGCGATGGACCGTTCGGGATCGCTTTCTATAGCGGCAGTCTGTGGGTTGCGAACTTCGGCAGCAGTAATGTGATGAAGTTGAGTCTCACTGGAATGTTGAGTGGCACTTACAAGGCGGGTGATGGTCCACTCGCGGCTGTTTCCAGCAACGGTGTGATTTACGTTGTGAATAACGGCGGCGACAGTGTAACGAAGCTGAGCGCCACGGACGGCTCGAACCTCGGATCGATCGCGGTGGGGCGTAGTCCGATCGGGATTGCAGTCTCAGGTTCGAATGTTTGGGTGACGAACTCGGGGAGTAATACTGTAACGAAGCGTTAGTTCGAGCAAAGGGGGGTCACAAAGAGGCACAAGGGCACAAATGTTAGTCCTTGTGCCTCTTGTGTTTTCATCATTTTCTTGACGATCTTTTAAACTAACCATATATTCAGCACCTCGCCAGCACAACCCACGCTCGATCGGATAACAACGCGAGGAGGGATAAAGTTGACCAGTGTTCTTTCGTCAATCTCGGGCTACTTCAGCAAATCGCTGATCCTCGGCACTTTTCTCCCGGTCGTGATCTTTATCGTCCTTGCACTGTTGTTGTTGGTTCCTTATTTACCGCCCTCTTTCTCAGTTTCGATGCCGCTCGACTTGGGCCAGGAGTGGAGAATTATCAGCATCTCATTCGTCGCGATCGTAATGAGCGGCTTGATCTACAACCTGAACATCCCAATCCTGCGTCTCTACGAAGGCTATCCGTGGCAAGACTCATGGATCGGTCTCCAGTTAAAAACCATACACCGCAACAGATTCGACGCCGCGCAGTTGCGCATAGACACAATGCGAGCCGCGCTGAGGACGATGGATGTGACTGTTAATAAGGATCCGCTGGAAGCCGCCTTTATTAACGAGGTAATCGACTCGTGGAAAGCTTTAGGTGGTGAACGCGGCGCGGCGGCAATCAGCGAGCGCCGCTGGTTGAAAGCCTGGCGCGCGGCGAATGCCGACACTGAAGCAAACGACATCAAGACGCGCTGGCAACTCATTGATAACGAACTCCGCGGCCAGTTCAGTGGCTATCGCCGCACAATCCAACACACTTATCCCGACGAGCGGGGGCTGATCCTGCCGACGCGGTTGGGAAACGCTATCCGTAGTTTCGAGTACTATTCACATCGCGAGTATGGAATTGACTCTATCGAAATATGGCCCCGCCTCGTCGCGGTGATCCCAAAGGAGTACGCGGTCTCGATAGATGATTCGAAGACGACGTTTGACTTCATGTTGAATTCCTCGCTGCTGAGTTTGTTATTGTGTGTCTTGATTTTGTTCTCTGGTCTGCTGTACCCCGCATCTTTGCTCTCGCTTTGGAATGCGGCTTATTGGATTCTTACGGTCGTTGCGCTGGGTTTGCTGGCGTACTTCTTCTACCGCCTGTCTATTAACCGCGCTCACGCGTGGGGATTGTTAATCAAGTCGGCCTTCGATCTTTACCGCTGGGAGTTACTGAAGAAGCTCGGGTACGCGCAGCAACCAAAACACCGGTTGGAAGAGCGTGAGTTATGGGGAGAGATCTCGCGGCAAGCGATTTACGGAGACCGTTTCGACAAGCGCATGTTGGAGTACAGCGAATCGTCTCCGCTGCCATTTCCTTCCTTACAAAGCGAAACCCGGGATCCGAAGCTTGAGGTGACGCGAGGCGTCAAGACAACGGGCGACGCAGCGGTCGTTTATTTGCGAATCAGGAATACCGATTCCGCCGCACTGGTGAAGGGCATCACTGTCAAAGATCGTCTTTCTGACGATCTCGATTTTGAGTGGGACTCGGCTCGTGTTGGCAATGACAAGGTTGCTATGTCGGGCACAAATCCGTATGAGTTTCGCATCGGAGACCTGCAACCCGAGGCGGAGACGATTCTGACTTACAAAGTCATTAACAAGAAACGAGAAGCTCTATCCGTACAGGTCATTTAATGGAGACGCGATAAGGAAGGATGGTTGAAATGAAAAAAGAACAAGAGCCGCCGGAGAATCCGCCCGTTCGTCTGGCTGACCCCTCGGAGTCTGGCAAACCGGTCAATCAAAAACAGCCGCCTCCCACAGATCCACCTGACGGCGGCGGCGGTACCGGTGGCTCAAATACGACGCACTCGGATGTCTAACCACGAAAACTAGTGTGGCCGGTGAATGACGTTGACGGCCAGTAAGGAGTAGTGTGCCTACAAGTAAACGCATGACCCAAGCGCAGATCGTCGAACACCTTATTTCGACGACGAGCTTGAATCGCGAACAAGTGACAGCCCTTTTCAATGAACTAGCTTCGCTGGCACGAGCCGAGATTTTGAAGGGCAACGAGTTTGTGTTACCCGGATTCGGCAAGCTCGTGCTCGCACAGCGTCAGGCTCGTGAAGGACGAAATCCGGCAACGGGCCAGCCGATAAGCATACCTGCAAAACAGTCGCTAAAGCTTCGCCTTGCCAAGTCGATGAAAGGAATGGCCCTTGGCGGAGGGAACACGACAAAATCCGATATCTAGATTGAAACTATGCCTGATTGCATCACTTTGAAAGAAATTGAGGAAGCGGTCCTCGCGCTGGATGGTTCAGAGATTCGCACCCTGGACGATTTGCGCAGATGTATTGCCAGGGATGTTAATCAGAGCACTCAGTGGTTATCCAAGGAAACTAAAGTTAAGCACTCGCTCCTGATTGCGCTGCTAATCGCTGAGTTTAACGACGATCGCGGTCACACGGGCAAACCAAAACTGCGTTACTACTGGCGCGGGTTCAAGACTTTTCGCAGCGTGGCGAAAACTTCCCCACGGCGGCTATCAGTGTTGGCGTTACAACTATGGCTTCGTCAGCGTCGACTCATGTACAACTGGCGCAGGCATTGGGTCGACGTGCTGGTGATCGCAATCCTGCCGTTTCTTTTGTTCGCGCTCGCTCTCCGTGCACGAGCTATCAACAATCGCGAAGTGCGTTATGTGACCGTCCAGCAAGGCGTGCCTGCGTTTCAAACCCTAACCGGCAATCTAACGCTCAAAAATGAGCCTTACGTAAAAAATGCATTTACTTCAGTTGACGAGGTAGTGGGCCGTTATGCCCTCGTGAATCTTGCACCGGGTGCAACGGTCGTGGGCGATCAGCTATTGAGTTCCGAGTTATCCGCAAAGATGCAGGGACGCCGGATCCTTGCGGTGCCAGTAAAGGCAGGTGCATACGTTTCCCCTACGAAGGCACCTCATGAAGCAATCATGGTGTTCTCTCCGCGTACCGATAAGATCAACGAACTCGTGGGGGTATCTTTTCCGGTTATCGTTTTGCGAATCGACAAGACTGGCGACGTCATGTCTGCAATTGTAGCCATTCGTGCAGAGGATTTTGACAAAGCCAGTGCGTTACTGGCGTCCCACGACGTTTTTCTTGGGAAATCGAGTTAACTGCTCGAACTCCTTCCACCGATTCTTCGTACCTGACAATCAGTACCAACCGAATCTTATAACTGCGCTGCTCTAAAAGGTCAGAAGTGTCGATTCATGTCGACGCTGAGAACTAAAGATGCGCCCAGTTTCATTTATCTCCCCGTCTCTTCCACCTGCTTCGTTTACTCAAGGAGTAAAACTAATCATGAGACTACGATCTTTCGTACATCTGTTACTGCTTATTGGCGCCCTGACGGTTGTGGGGTGCGAACAGCTTGAACCTAACAAGCCAGCCTCTTCCACGTCATCAAACGCTACCGCAAACAATGGCAAGATTGCCGTCACAACTTCGTCTGACGAAGCGCGTAAGGAGTTTCTCGCCGGACGCGATCTTGCGGAACGACTCCGGATCACCGATTCCATCGCGCATTTCGACAAGGCCATCTCGCTCGATCCGAATTTCGCACTCGCCGAACTCAATCGGGCAAACGCTTCGCCCACAGCGAAAGAGTTTTTCGACCATCTCAACAAAGCGTCGACACTCGCTTCGAAGGCGTCGGACGGCGAACGCATGTTGATTGAAGCGGCCCAGGCAGGTGCGAATGCGAATCCCACAAAACAGAAAGAAATCCTCGAACAGCTCGTTGCTGCTTATCCGAATGATGAGCGAGCGCACTTCAATCTCGGCGGTTATTACTTCGGTCAACAGGACTTCGTGCAAGCTATCGGTCACTACAAACGAGCAACCGAACTCGCGCCCACCTATTCCACCGCCTTCAACATCCTCGGTTATGCGTACCGCCAGAACGAAGCGTACAGCGATGCGGAAAACGCGTTCAAGAAGTACATCGAACTCATTCCGAACGATCCGAACCCTTACGACTCGTACGCGGAGTTGCTTTTGAAGATGGGAAGGTTTGATGAAGCGATCGTGCAATACAACAAGGCACTGGGCATCGATCCAAACTTCATCAACTCGCACTTCGGAATTGCCGCGGCGTTGGCTTACTCGGGAAAGCCGAGCGAAGCGCAGTCGGAGTTGCAGAAGATCACGACCAAGGCGCGTAGTGATGGTGAACGGCGCACAGCGTTATTTGGGGCGATGATCGTTGCGGTTGACAGCGGCAAGTTGGATCAGGCGC
>DATNJO010000416.1:0-4412 GCA_035603895.1 Pyrinomonadaceae bacterium | reverse complement strand
CTCAAACGTTGTCAATGCTTAGACTAGACAGACCGGAGGTAACACGACTGGACGATCCGGACGTAGAACTCCTGCGTCGCATGTTGCCAGCCGAGAAGCGTCCAACCACAGAGCCAGGAAGTGGATCTACGATTGAGCAATTAGGAATCAGGTTGAAAAAGGCAGAGCTGAACAACGATTCTGACGAAATAGAGCGTATAAGGAAGTTAATTCTCGCTGCGATAACTAAAAGTGGAAGCTAACTCAATTCCTCCAGACGTCGATGCTCCCTCCGCGCCGGATCTTGAACGCGCAATTGAGGAGGCTCTGGCATTCAAACAAACGATTGACTGCAAACCTGCCGTTGATATCGCACGCCAAGGTGGCAGTGCGACGTCGCTCCTCCTAACACAAATAACAGAAGATATCACGCGCTTGGGTATGCGAGAACTGCTCGCCGTGTCGGATCTTCCTGTTATTCTTGCGTCGTTTGGGTATACGCGTCGCACCTTCAAGCCCACGTACGATGAACTTACCGCTAAGGATCTACCTACTCGAGTTCAACCGTTTCCGTCACTAGATCGAGACGCGGCCCGTCGATTAGGGCGCCCTGATCTGGAGGGTGCTGTTCCAATTCTCGCCCGTGAGGGTGAACACGAAGGGTTATTCTTCTCGTTGCAGCCTGATCGTGTTATCAGCTGGCTAGCGTCAAACAATATTTCACTACCAAACCCTGAAAAGCCTGCGCTAATTCGAATCATGCAATCCTTAGAGCTCGTAGATCGTTATTACGACGACATTTGGGATTGCCCAATTAGACGGTTTGTATTCGGATTAATTCATAGTTTGTCGCATGCTGCGATGCGGACGGCCGGACGCTTTGCAGGATTGGAAAGAACATCGATAAGTGAATACATCTTTCTGCCATTACTTGGGGCAGTAATATTCGACAATTCTAGTGCCTTCAAACTAGGTGGGCTGGAAACGCTAGCGCGCGACAACCTCGCAACGTTTTTGCACGAGCTTGACGATGAAGCAATGACATGTCTTTACGATACGCAATGCATCGACCACCAAGGTGCCTGCCATGGCTGTCTTCACTCGCCTGAGATTTCATGCCGCGTCTTTAATCACGGCCTCTCACGTGCATTTCTTATTGGCGGACATGCTCCTTGGGTGGATGTTGCTACAGACCAGCAGATCACTGGCTACTGGCAAGTGTGAGTTCTCGTGGGTGAACTATACGCGAAAGTATTACGTCAGCATGGATGGCTGCTAACGTCAGCTGAGGATGCATTTGAATCTTCTAATGGCGATTTGGTAATCGACCAAGGCTTTTTCCGCGCTCTTCCAACGGATCGATATCCATCAGATGAAGTCATCAACGTCATACAAGCGGCGCTATTAGAAGTTGGCACCCTCCGTCGCGATGGAACTAGTCTAAAGCTAGACCGACAGGCCTACCTCAATAATAAACGCTATCGCAAAGGCGTTGTAGATGCGATCGCTGCACTTGTTCCGTCCGGCGAACCGACGACCCAACTGTGCGCGACGATTCCGAATGGACTTGATGAAATGGTCGAGAAAGCACTGCGGGTGCACACTCTGGATCTTCGAGGGGCGCTGCTAGATCTTATTGCAAGTGCCGACCGGCGAATTGTCCTAGCCTCTCCATTTTGGGATTTGCAAACTGCTCATGAGCTCGCAGAAGCGCTCGCGAAAAGACTCGAGGCTGGCGTGAGCGTCGATATACTCGGCCGATTTGTATTCAAGGATCGCGAGATCGAAAGACTCTTACTACGGCGCCTGCAGAAATATGAAAAATGTCAGCTATTCGCATGGCACGAAAAGGGGAATGAGAGAACAGCAACGACGTTTCATTTTAAGGCGGCAGTCATCGATGATGGGCTTCGCGCATATTTAGGAACCGCAAATCTTACGTTCTATGGCCTGAGATCTGTGATGGAACTCGGCTGGATTGTCCGAGGCGATCCCGCCAAGCGATTGCTCGAGATCTTAAACGTAATACTGAGTGTCTCGTCGGCTATAGGTGGGGAACAGACGGTTTAGGATTAGTTTTCTTGTGTGGTTTCCGGTATCTTCGAAGATACTTTAGACACCCATCCAACCGTTTCAAGAAACGGCGAGAGCGCAATTGCCGAATGTGCGATGCCAGCAAAGAGTCCGCGGCCGTTCTGGCGCCATCCTCATCTCCACGTCGCAGTAATTGGCCGATCCTCTTGAATGTGCGGTCGATTGACCTCTTGGAGACGTGATTTGGCAGGAGCAGTTGAATGCTAGATGCTTCACCGATTTCGTGCTTGAGAATTCCGCCACCATAACTTCGACCTTCGATCTCAGCCGAAATCTGACTAAATGAACTCATCATTGAAATCGCAATGAGCTTGCGCTTCGTTAGATCTACACCAGGCTTAAAGAATAGCCGATGAATTGTATTCGTGGAATTCACTCGGGATCCGTTTAGAATTATTCTCGGTCCTGTATTGTGCATATACGGCAGGAAAGCGTCCGGAATTTTGCTGTCATCTGGCAATCGCCAATCCTGACGTTTCGCAAACGTGACATTTGATAAGCGCTCCTGCTCCGGGAACCTATCGAAATATGAATTCACAGCGCGACTTCTTTCGCTCCTCCGCGGGACAATTAACAAACAACGAATTCCTTTAATCCGAGCCGCATGAAAGTCTCGAGGTGTTAAGTTTAGAGTCCTAGCGATCGACAACTTTGCAAGTATTGGATGCAATGTTCTTTCCGGTAATTTGTGCTGTTGAGAGACTTCTTCATTAACAACGAAGAATTTGTTGGCCCCAGTTACAATTCCTATTGAGAGCGTGGCCACATCGTCCATGCGATACGTCCATTCGGATGTCGAGAGCGAATTGAATGCGCTCAGTCTTGGTGCCGGGGTTAACGCACGTTGAGCACGCCCATTCAGCACCGCGCCGGTTATTCTCTTTTTTGACCAGTCCGTCAGTACATTAACGCACTCTTCGATGCGTTTGACGGTTACTATTTCAACGTGATCAGAGCCGGCCGAACCGCGCTCATCACAAAGTAGAATGTGTGTCGCTTCGGATGTGCCGTTTGATAGGAAAAGGCGCTGTTCAATCGAAATCACAGCTGTTCGCTCGAAGTGACGAGAAACCTCACGAAGTAACTCTTTTGCGTAGTTCGCATGCAGCGCACTACCTGGAAGAAGCCATGCCATCCTCCCACCGTTTTTTAGAAACCTTAAGCCATGAAGAACAAAGTATCCCCACAAGCTCGCCATTCGCGACAACCGAAAATCTCCTAATCGTTCGACACGTTCGCGTGACGCGCGCTGGGTAAGGAACATATTGTGATGCGAAACGTATGGTGGATTTCCAATCAGAACATCGAAATCGTTCACCAAAAAGTCGCTTGGTCTTAGGGTCAGAAAATCTTCTTTTAGAAAATGTCTTGTTTGGGCGACTTCCGGTCGCAGAAGGGCAAGGTGCCGCTTAAAAGCGGTTGCGTCAACGTCACAGCCGAACATCTGTTTCCAGGGTGTAGTCGACGAGAGTCCAGTTAGACGCTTTTCAATACATGAAAGAAACTCACAGCCACCAAAACTTGGCTCGAGAATTCGTTCGGAGGGCGCTCTGACTGCCCATTGCACGAGGACATCGGCAATCGCCGAAGGGCTGTAGAAGACTCCGCGCCTTTTTGCTTTGCTGCTTGGGCTCATTCCGGATTGCTATCGATCAATCATGTTTGAACTGCCATTCTGGAGCGCGCTGAGGACAGCGTGTTGTTCAAGTTCTGTCATCCGTGCGAAACGTTTCTGCCACCTCAACAATTTACGTTTGATTCGTTCACGCTCACGAAAGTCAGTTCCAAGATATTGGTAGTCGTGTAGAACTGACGGAGGCGAAAAGTTCATCCAGATCGTTTCAGTGGTAGTTTTTGCTGCGCGATTCACTGTAGAGAAGTCTAATTGGCGCCAGTGGCCAACAATCGAGTCGTAGAGCTGTGAGCGATAACCTGATAGGACAACCATACACGGAAGGTCAATCAGTATTTGGAGAAGCCGCTTGTGTTCCGCTTCGCTCCCTAGTTCATATTTGTAAATTCGTCGAGCCGATCGTCGTACGAAATTTGGGTACGGTGGGTCACAATAAATCAATGTGCGTTTGCGATCATGCTCGGTCCATTTCCAACTTGCTAGTTTGCGGAGGGCATCTCCATGAATGATCTGAAGTGACGGGAGCGATAAGGATCTCCATTTGCGAATTACGTCTATGTCTAGGTCAATTCCAATTGAGCGTGTTGCCAACCTCTTGTGGCGGAGCACGGCTCCCGAGCCGAGGAATGGTTCGACATAAATCTCGTGGGGCGGCATGCAGTTGATGATCGTTTGGTAAACACCAACCGCTCCTTTTCCTCCAGGA
>DATNJO010000415.1:0-3782 GCA_035603895.1 Pyrinomonadaceae bacterium | reverse complement strand
GACTGGGCCAACACATCCTCGATGCCCGCCGCCTTCAATTTCGCCAGCGTGCTCTCGTAATTCTCGTCCCAACCGACGTTACCGCCAATACGACTCGCTGTTCCGCCGTCCGTAGTGAACATCAACTCCAGGTATTTGAGCCGGCCCTTCGCCGCACGCTGGGCCACTTCGGCAAGCATCGCGCCCGTCTGGATGCCTGACACAGCGCCGAACTTCGCGAACGCGTCGAAGAAATGATCGTGCCCGCTCTGTCCGGAGAGTTGCCAGTTGCGCATGGACATGGAATCGACCAATTGCCGATACAGCACGCCGTTTTTCAGCGCCCAACTCGCGGGCACCTGGTCAAGACTCACATCACACGTCGCGAACGACATCGTTGTCTGGTCGACGCAGATCGTTTCATTTTCGGAGGCCCACTTGATGTAGCTCTCCGCGTAGACCGCGCCCGAGAGATGGTTATGCAGGTCGGCGCCTTTGGGCATGCGGAGCAGGAACGCGAGTAGCTGAGGGGGCCGGGTGCGAATGGTGTCGTAATAGCGTGCCGTGCGCTGTTCGGATGATTCTGCACTGCGCTGAGCGGCTGCTGCTTGTACGCCCGTCAAGGAAACGAAAAGTGAAATCAGCAGCAGGGTGGTTGTTAGTCTGGTTGCCGGGGTAAGTTTTCCCGTGGTCATGGTGAGTCGTTTTCTCCTAATTTGGGGTGCTGAGAACGGGAGGGTGAGTAGATCTTCAACCCACGGCAACCATCTTACCCGTGGGACGTGTGGGCTGGCTACGAATTTGAATGATGAGGCCGCCGCGCGCTCTTGCCTGACACGGCGGCCCTTCGGCACTGGTTCGCTCCCATTGTCTGAGCCGGAGGTCCGTGCCGGACTTTATTTTCTGGAAAAGTGATTTGTGAGTGATGTAACCATGAGCAGTGAGTGATAATCTGCAACAGCCAAAATGTGTAGCTCACCATCGTGTCCGCTTGAGAGATGAGCACCGCCGTTGAGTATGCAAGGTTCCTACTCACGGCGAAGAAAAAGCGGATTGGCAGTGTATGTATATTCATACATGGAGTCAAGGTCTCGAACCAATCTTCATCAGGAGATCGTTTCTGATGGGGAAGAGTTCGCGGCCGAAGCCGGAACGCCTTGCGGAAAAGCTCAAGCAGCTTCGCGTTGCGCTCGGGTTGTCGCAATCAGAGATGCATCGGCGGTTGGGTCTTGAGGACGAGGTTGATTACACCAATATTTCAAAATACGAAATCGGAAGAAACGAACCGCCTCTCCCGATTCTCCTGAAGTACTCTCGTCTCGCCGGTATCCACCTTGAAGATCTGGTTGACGATGAACTAGAGCTGCCGGCGAAGCTCCCGGGCACTGTGAGGTACAAAGGGATCCGGCGGCGTGCCCGTTCGGGCAGAAAGTGATTCTGAATCAATCTGTATTTTCGAGAGCGCGGAGGGCGAGACCCTTCGCGACAGTCGTTAGCTCTTCACCGCCTTTTAGTTTGTGACTGCCAAATGTCCTGGCAAAGAAGCGACGCACGTAAGGTACGAAAGAAGATCCACCGGTGAGGAATACGCTATCGACGTCTTTATAGTCGACGTTATTTTGATTAATAAGATCCTTCACGCACGTTGCGATGTTTTGAATGTCCTCTTGAATCCACGATTCGAAACGCCAACGTTCGAGAGTGTCTTCGATGTTTGCAGACGACTGCGCAAAGAAGAACTCGGCCACTTCGTTGTCTGTTAATTTAACTTTTGTATTCTCAACCGCACGATAAAGAGCGTAGCCCAGGTTTTCAGAGATGATCTGAATTAACGCCGCTATCTTATCGGGTTCAGTAGCCTGGTTTTTAACCTCTCTGAGCACGGCCATCGTCTTTGGATCCTTCAGCAGAAACGTGCGATGCCAACTCGAGAGTTGTGAGTACACCCAGACAGGTACAGGAAGCTCTTTGCCTAATGAGACATAATGCGAGCCCAGGCCCAGTTTCGGCGCCACGAGGTTCATCATGATTCTGCTGTCGAAGGTGTCGCCCGCAATGGCTACGCCCGAAGTGCCCAGGACGGGATTTGTGCCGGTCCGTTTTCGACCAGGACCAAGCTGCGCCAACGTGAAGTCACTTGTTCCGCCACCGAAGTCTCCTATCAAAACTAACTCATCGTGATCCAATTGGGTTTCATATTGATAAGCAGCGGCGACTGGTTCCAGTTCGAAGGTAACTTCGGAAAATCCGGCTAGATCAGCCGCTGACCTGAGCCGGTTGAGTGCCAAAGTCTCGTCCGCTTCGTTTTCGGCTCCAGCAAAGCGGACGGGCCGGCCGATCACGACACTGGTAGCGGAAACACCAAACTGTTCGATGACAGCGGTTCTTAATCGCCGCAAAATGATCGCGATCAAATCTTCAAGAGTGTAGTAGCGTCCATTGATTTGTGTGGACGTGAATAAGCGACTTCCCAAATAGGATTTAACGGAGAGAATAAGCCGGCCTTTAGTATCGGCTTCGAGATACGAATTGATGGCTTCCGGACCGGCTTTCGTCTCTGCTTTCACTGTTGAAGAACGGTCCCTGGCAGGGAAGTACAGAATCGATCGAAAGCTGGTGGTCGTATTGCTGCCATCGGCGAAGCGGGTGAGCGTCGCCTCTCGACCTGTGTCCGCTACGGCAATAGCGCTGTTAGTTGTGCCAAAATCTAGTCCGATAACTTGTTGCATCTTGTTTCTGCTAAGGATAGGACAGGAATCCAATGTTGCTCAATGCGAAACATCTCGAAGGCATTGCCAGCGGAAAGATCAAACTTGCTTTCCGAAAGTGGAAAAAACCCACAGTCAAAACCGGCGGGCGACTGCGCACTCGTATTGGCGTGTTGGCGATTCAGGCAGTAGATCGCATTTCTGAAAAAGAGATCTCCGATCGCGACGCCAAACTTGCCGGGTTCAAATCAAAAGCCGACCTGTTACAAGATCTCAAATCGCGTGACGGGCTTCTCTATCGCATTCGTCTCTCTCTTGCCGGACCAGACGAACGCACCGTGCTCCGAACGAAACGCGCGATATCGAACGTTGAATGGGTTGAGCTTAAAGAGAAGTTGGACCGGCTTGATGCGTACGGGATTCGTGGTCCATGGGTGATCGATTTTCTGTCAGTGGTTTCGCTCAATCCGGGTGTTCTTTCGACAACTCTTGCGTCGTCAATCGGACTTGAACGAAAGTGGTTCAAGGAGCACATGCGAAAGTTGAAAGAACTGGGACTTACCGAAAGTCTCGGGATCGGTTACAGGATTTCTCCGCGTGGTGAAACCGTACTGAAGCGCCTCAAGTCCTCAACGTAAATTTGATTGACATGCTCCATGCGATGTGCAAAAGTGAGCCGTCCTGACAACCTTTACTCTGCGACCGGGTAATTTGCATTAAACCCCCGGGCGTTTTTTACACCATCAATCTTTTGTGCGCCTCGCCCCGCACATAGGTTCACTACCAGCAGTCACGACTGATCGCAAAAGGGTTTCTTAACCCGACCATCACAACTCTCTTCGCGATCGACGACTACTGTTCCATTTGATCAAACAACCCCCCGTTGTATGTGAAAGGAGTTTCTATGAGTTTGATTAAAGGTCTCCAACGAAGACCATCGATAGCTATCGCAACGGTCCTCTCTTTCCTTGTTCTGGGAGGGATAGCCGTGTGGACAACCTCCAGACAGCCGGCAAAAGCGTCGGCGGAGGATAAACAACTCTCAAATAAACAATTGCGCAAAGGGATCGGAAGCGAAGTTCAATTCGCCTCCAG
>DATNJO010000414.1:0-3819 GCA_035603895.1 Pyrinomonadaceae bacterium | reverse complement strand
AGAGGTCGGCAAGGTCAGCGGGCACGAGCAACAGGCCGCGGATTTGTTGAGCAAGACGAAATCGGAGATCGAAACAGTTCGCAACGCTGTGAGCAATCGTCAAACGTTCAAGGTGCTGTGCGTAGTCGATCGCGTGCCGGGCACCATTCGCGAGTTATACACAGCCACGCGCGGCAGCTATCTCGACGAACTCATCACCATCGCCGGCGGCGAATCGATCGCGCCGGCGGCCGAACACGGTTGGGGAAAGATCACGAAAGAAGCAGCCGTGTCGCTCAATCCCGAAGTGATCATCGACATGATCCAGAGCTCGAAAGGTAACTTCGGCGAAGATCCGGTGGCTGTTTGGCAAGAACTGTCTGACGTCCGCGCGGTTCAGAACAAACGCATCTACCCGATCAGAGACGACATGGCGATCCATCCGAGCCAGTTTGTCGGTCACACCGCGCGGGTCTTCGCTCGCGTGATTCACCCGGAGGCTTTCTCGGATGGACCATGAGGTGATCGTTGAAGCGCGAAGCGTCGGCTTTGCTTACGCGACGACGCCGGTTGTCAACGATGTTTCGTTAACGCTTCCACGCGGCGGCGTCGGCGCACTGATCGGCGCGAACGGTTCCGGAAAATCCACCTTGATACGCTTGCTCGCGGGTCTGCTTACTCCTTCGAGCGGACAAGTCTTAATCGACGGTGTTCCACTGACAACCATACCGTTGCGCGAGCGCGCAAAACGAATTGCTTACGTGCCGCAGTCGACGACAATGGTGTTTCCCTTCACTGCGCTGGAAGTTGTGTTAACCGGTCGGAGTCCTTACAGCGGCCGTTTTCGTTTCGAGAGTCATGACGACAAACAGATCGCGCTGGCGGCGCTGGAGATTTTGGACGCAGCGCATTTGGCCCAACGCCCTGTGACGGAATTGTCCGGCGGTGAGCGCCAGCTCGTGACTGTTGCGCGCGCGTTGGCGCAGGAGCCGGACGTCATGCTGCTGGACGAGCCCGCGAGCGCGCTCGACCTGAAGCATCGCACGCAACTGGCCCGCGCGCTGCGGCGGCTTAGCGACGAACGTGGCATCGCCGCGCTCACGATCACGCACGATTTGATGCTGCTCGACTCAGTTGCGGATCTGATCTTTGCGATGAAGTGCGGACGAATCGTTGCCGCGGGCACACCGGAGACCGTGCTCGTCGAGAACGTTCTTAGCGACGTCTACGACGCGCGCGTGCGATCCGAACGCCGCCGCGAGCGCACTTTCATCTGGTCTGAATTGTGAGCCACAAAGAAGCACAAAAGGCACAAGCGTGCGCTTGAGAACGGTCATCTTGATATTGATTGGCGGGCTGGTGGTGTCAGTCGGCATCGGCGTTTGCGTGGGTTACCAACCGATAGATTTTCATGCGCTGCAAACTGACCCGATCGCGCGCGCGGTTCTGTTTCGCTTGCGTTTGCCACGCGTGTTGATGGCGGCGATTGTCGGCGCTTCGCTCGCGCTGGTTGGCGCCGCGTTGCAGGCACTGTTTCGTAATCCACTCGCCGAACCGTTCACGCTCGGTGTTTCCGGTGGCGCTTCTTTGGGTGCGAGTCTCGCCATCGCTTTAGGACTCGGAATCAACGTCGCCGGTGTGCCAATCATCTTTGTGGCCGCTTTTCTCGGCGCGGTGTTGTCAGTAGTGTTGGTCTATAGATTGGCTCACGCAAGCGGCGGAGTGATGTTGCCCGGTGCTTTACTGCTCGCGGGTGTGGTCCTGAACCTTTGTGCGTCGGCGTGTGTGTTGGTGATTCAGTACGTGGCCGATTACAACCGCGCGCTTCAAATTCTGCGGTGGTTGATTGGCAGTCTCGACGTGGTCGGTTTTGGTCTACTCTGGCGCATGTTGATCTTCCTCGTGCCGGGTTGGCTGATTCTCGCTGCGTACGCGCGCGATCTTCATCTGCTGGCGACCGGCGAGGAATCGGCGGCGAGTTTGGGTGTTGACGTTTCACGGACTGAGAAGATTGTTTTTATTGCGAGTTCGTTGATTGTCGGCGTTACGGTTTCAGTTGGCGGCACGATCGGTTTCGTCGGACTGATCGTTCCTCATGCTGCGCGCTTGTTGTTTGGACAAGACGTGCGGGTGTTGTTGCCGGCTTCGTTTCTACTCGGCGCGGCGTTTCTGGTGTTGGCCGACACGCTCGCGCGAACAGTGATTGCGCCCGGCGAACTGCCAGTAGGTGCAATCACGGGGCTTTTGGGTGGACCAGTGTTTCTTTTGTTGTTGCGGCGGCAACAACGTTACTCAGCGATGTGAGCCACAAAGAAGCACCAAAAAGTACAAAGAAATAAGCAATGAGCGCACGGGCATTGATGGTTTTGGGAACTGGTTCGGACGCGGGCAAGTCGCTGACTGTAGCGGCGTTGTGTCGCATCCTGCGGCAAGACGGTTTCAACGTGGCGCCTTTCAAAGCACAAAACATGGCGCTCAATTCTTTCGCTACGATCGACGGACACGAGATTGGGCGTGCACAGGCGATGCAAGCGCAGGCAGCGGGTGTCGAGCCACACGTCGACATGAATCCGATCTTACTCAAGCCGACTTCAGACGTTGGCTCGCAAGTGATTCTCAATGGCAAAGTGGCTGGCAACTATCGCGGCGTTGATTATTACGAGTTGAAGGATGGTTTGCTCGAAGTTGTTAGTACCGCTTACGAACGGCTGGCGTCGCGACGCCAGATCGTCGTGCTGGAGGGCGCGGGTTCGCCGGTCGAGATGAACCTCAAGGATCGCGACGTCGTCAACTTGAAGATGGCCGAGATCGCGAATGCGGCGTGCATGTTGGTGGCTGATATCGACCGCGGCGGCGTGTTTGGTTCGTTGATCGGTACTTACAGTTTGTTGGAACCGTCCGAACGCGCGCGGTTCTGCGGGTTTCTCATCAACAAGTTTCGTGGCGATCTGGGTTTGTTTACTGACGGTGTTGAGTATCTCGAGCAGAAGTTGGACCAGCCGTGTTTGGGAGTAATTCCCTACCTGCACAATCACGGGATCGACGACGAAGACAGTGTTTCGCTCGAGCGCCGCGCCGTGAAGGTGCCGAGTGCGAATGGAGAGAAGTTGACTGTCTGTGTGGTCGGTTTTCCATATCTCGCAAACTTCACCGACTTCACTGCGTTGGAGCAGCAGCCGGATGTGGTTGTCTATTACACGCGCCGCCCGGACGAAGCTCGCCTGGCGGACGTGTTGATTCTGCCGGGAAGCAAAAACACGATTTCCGATCTCCTGTGGCTTAAACAGAATGGTTGGACCACAGCGATCGAGGAGCACGTTGCGGCCGGCAAGCCGTTGTTGGGAGTTTGCGGCGGGTTTCAGATGCTGGGCACGGAGATCAGCGATCCGTATCACACTGAAGGAGAAGTGACAGTAGCGCAAGGGGTAGGCACTTTGGATATAAAGACAGTATTGGCGCGCGAGAAAGTAACACGCCAGGCGTCGGCGAGTTTTTACAACGGTTCGTTTCTAAATGAAAGCCCTGACAATCCAGTCTTCAAAGGTTACGAGATTCATCTTGGCGAAACGTCGCTCGGTGAAGGTGTGAAGCCGCTGTTTAGCTTGCAACGAGCAGGCGATGACGAAATCATTTGCGATGGAGCCGTTACTTGCGACGGGAAGATCCTGGGCACATACCTTCACGGGCTCTTCGATTCGGTTGACGGGTTGCGCTGGATCCTGAACCACTGGCGACGCCTGCGTGGAAAACACGTAACCTCCTCCAACGTGATCGATCCCAAAGTCGAGCGTGAGCGTCGCTACGACGCGTTAGCAGATCACTTCCGCCAACACTTGAACC
>DATNJO010000413.1:0-3163 GCA_035603895.1 Pyrinomonadaceae bacterium | reverse complement strand
TCAACCCGGGTTTCAGATCGAGGCGCTCGCCGACAAGAAGAAGCAGCGAGCGTTTCGTCTCGTCGATCCGGATGGCTACACGACTGACTACTACCTCGACCCTAAGACGGGCCGAGTGATGAGCTTTCTGATCTATTACGCCGGCATCACGCTCGGCACCGAGAACAGTAAGTTCAAGGAAGTCGACGGCGTGCTGGTCCCGTTTAGCTTCTCGCAGAAATTCGAGATGCCGATGGGCGCGTTTTTCGCCGAGTTCAATGTGAAAGAAGCCAAGCTCAACCAGACGTTAGGCGAAGACTCGTTCGCCATTCCGCGGTAGCAAACTAATTTTCACTTCACGTCGGTTGTTCTGCCGTCTCGTTAGCGGCCGTTTCTGTCGCTTCCACGTTTTCTGTAGTTTCCGCGGTTTCTGTGGTTTCCGTGGCTGCTGTTTCTGTCGCTTCTGTTGCGTTAGTCACAGTTTCGCTAGCCGTGGTCTCTGTAGTTTCCTCGGTTCCTGTTGCGCTCCCGTTTGACGAGTTTCCATTTCCATTACTAGCTTCGGGCTTCAATGCCGGATCGATAGTAGTACCCGGATCGCCCGCCGGCGCGGCGATGCCAATGGTCATATCTACTTTGCTGCCACAGTCGATTATGGTTGCGACAACGGGTGATTGCTTAATGACTTTGTCAACCTGGTCGCTCACTTCTTTGGAAACAGTACCAACCTCCAACTGGGCGTCACTCAACGCCTGTCTGGCATCATCCTCCGACTTACCTATCAAATTAGGAACGGCTACTTGCTTCTTATCAATCTTGAACAGCGTGTTCACTTTGTCGTCCAACCAGATGAACACCTTGCTCGATCCGTAATCCGCCAGCGTTCCTGTGGCCCACGCGGAAAGAGATGTTAACTGGTTGTTCTCGGGGGTAGCGCCGCCGTTGATGACGGCCATGCCGCCTTGCAGAATGCCGTAGACGAGAACCGCGAGTGTGCCTCCGAGCGGCGGCATCGCAAGGTACTTCCAAATAAACCGCCACCCAAACGCCTTGTCCTCGGCGTGCCAGCTTATGAAGCTGCGCAGGTTGTTGACGGCTGCGCCCATTGCGCCACCGATCGCGGTGTAAAGGATTAACTTGGCAACCGGGTAAGTAAGCAGGTTGGCAATCTTGTTGGTTAAGGCTTCCGGCCAAAAGGCGTACCTTCCCGAAAGCATGTACAGGACCATGAAGGTCAGGTAGCCAATGACCGCGAGCGAGTATGTGGCGCTGATCGCTGCCGAGACTTTGTCGTACCAGCGCTCGTCAATTTTCTTGTAAACCTTTCCGGTCTGTTGGTCCTTTACGTAGTGTGGTGACGGCGGTGCATCTGCTTGTGTTTTTTCTGATGCCGTGGCTGGGGGTGCTACTGACATGATCTCCTCCTCTTTTTGGTCTCAACGTTAATGTCTGGATTGCATGTTTCGTTTCAGAAAGGAAGAATGGCGCTCGGTTTATGGACGCGAGCACGTTATGAAATGGCCTTGGCCGTTAGTCTGGGAAATGTAGACTCAGCGGTCGGAGGCGAACTGGGTGCGAGAGCGCGCGAATAATATGTGAAGGCGCCCGGGAGGTCAATACGTTTACCGTACTCCGGCGATCAGGTTCCTTCGTTGTGGGGCGGAGCCGTTCCTTCTGTGGTGCCGCCTCCACTGGTTGTACTGCTACCCTGGTCGGAGTTCCGGGCCGTGCGCATCTCGATCGTTTGTGCTCGCTCTTTTGCGATCCCGTCTTCGACTCGCTCCACCAACAGTATGAAAGCCTCGTCGGTTGCTTTGTTTCTATAAGCACCGCCCTTTGCCTGAAACAAGCAGGCTTCCTGACGCAGGAACGACTTCATCAGGTCGTAACTCCGCCAATGCTCGCGAAGGTGAAAGATGCCTTCAATACTCACCAGAATCGTGACGAGCAGGCTGAGCAGTGTTGGCGCGATCTTGGGTATGTCCAGGTTTATCAGCACCGGCACCGCGGCCGCGGCGATTGCCGCCATGCTGGTTGTTATCAGGTAAGTCCAGCGATAGCGCTCACCCTTGCGACGGTAGGCCTCGGTCTTAAAGTCGACGCGCGTTTTGAGGTATTGGGATGGGTCTTCTGCTGAATAGGGTGATGACATCGGGCCTCCTCCGTTCGGAACTCCGGTCACAGGTAACTCTGGTAGGTTGTGATATACGTCACGAGCAACGCGTCGGGGACGGTTACACGCTCATGATCTCGTGTTCTTTGGTCTTGGTGAGTTCGTCGATCTTGCCGATGTAGTTGTCAGTAAGTTTTTGGATTTCCTGAAGAGCGTCGCGTTCGGCGTCTTCGGAGATCTGTTTGTCCTTCAACATCTTCTTCAGGCGGTCGTTGCTGTCGCGGCGGACGTTGCGAGTCGCAGTGCGGTGGTCTTCCGCGACTGTTTGGATCTGCTTCGCGAGTTGTTTGCGGCGCTCTTCGGTGAGGGCGGGAATCGGGACGCGCACGAGTTTGCCGTCGTTGGACGGATTGAGACCGAGATTCGCGGCGCGAATCGCTTTCTCAATCGGGCCGATCTGCGTCGTGTCCCAGGGCTGGACAGTCAACATCTGCGGCTCAGGCGCGTGCACCGAAGCCATTTGATTGAGCGGAGTCGGCGTGCCGTAGTAATCAACGATCACCGGGTCCAACAGACTGACGACGGCGCGCCCGGTGCGAACGGCTGCCAGCTTGCGGCGAAAATCGTCGATGACTGTTTCCATCCGCACTCGCGCTTCTCTGATTACGTCTTTTTCACTCATCTCGCTGCACTCCGCTGAAAAAGATTAACCAACATTCTGAATTAGCCAACCTTCGTACCCACGCCGCGCTCGCCCATCACGACGCGTCTGATGTTGCCGGGCTCGCGCATATTAAACACGATAATCGGGAGATTGTTGTCCATGCACAAGGAGATAGCCGAAGCATCCATGACTTTGAGACCGCGTTCAAGCACCTGGCGATAAGTGATCTCGTTGAAGAGCTCGGCAGTAGTGTCGACGATTGGATCGGCAGAGTATACGCCGTCGACTTTCGTCGCTTTCATGATGACGTCGGCCTTGATCTCCAACGCGCGCAGCGCGGCCGCAGAGTCCGTAGTGAAATAAGGATTACCGGTACCGGCGGCGAATATCACAACACGCCCTTTTTC
>DATNJO010000412.1:0-3046 GCA_035603895.1 Pyrinomonadaceae bacterium | reverse complement strand
TTAGGCGTGCCGTTTGGCTTCAGTATTCATGCGCGCGATCTGCGCAAGGTTGCGCCGGAGACGTTGGCCCAACGAGCGCGTCACGCAGCATGTGTCGTCACCTGCA
Source organism: Pyrinomonadaceae bacterium (assembly GCA_035603895.1). Classification (GTDB taxonomy): domain Bacteria; phylum Acidobacteriota; class Blastocatellia; order Pyrinomonadales; family Pyrinomonadaceae; genus PSRF01. Next base: position 2,940 of record DATNJO010000412.1, on the reverse strand, counting down.
ACACGGATGTCGCGCAAGATACGCGCGGCCTCGGCGCTCCGGTTCACTTGTTGCCGCACGGCGTCGACCTGCAACGGTTCCGGCCCACGATCACGGATTCTAACGGCACGCTGCGATTACTTGCTGTGGGCCGGTTGGTTGAAAAGAAGGGGTTCGATTTTCTGATCGCGGCGTTAGCGGGTGTGAAGATGAGGTTTACGCTCACGATTGTGGGCGACGGTCCGGAACGCGAACGCCTGCAACACCTCGCCGTTCTCAATAATCTCACCGATCGCATCGTCTTTCGTGGCGCGGTGACTCACACCGAATTGCCGCAAATTTATTCAGAGACAGACGTTGTAGTAGTGCCTTCGGTTCAGGATCGCTCAGGCGATCGCGACGGCCTACCAAACGTGGTTCTGGAAGCAATGGCTTCAGGCCGTGCAGTCGTGGCCAGCGAAGTTGCCGCAATTCCGAGTGCGGTGGTCCATAACGATAATGGATTGCTGGCGCCGCCGGGCGATCCGGTGGCGTTGGGCCAGGCACTCACACGTTTAGCGGCAAGCAAGGAGCTGCGCGTGCAGCTCGGACAAAACGGACGCGTACGTGCCCAACGCGATTACGACATCCGGCACTGTAGCGAGCGGTTCAATAGTTTGTTGACGAGTGTGTACGCGTGATGAATTCAACAAGAGCACAGGGCACGGTCGCCTACATTCTCAAGGGATATCCGCGATTATCCGAGACCTTCATCACGAGTGAGATCTATCGTCTCGAACAGTTGGGAATCAAGCTTCGACTGGCGGTGATCAAACATGGCGACGAACCGGGATCGAACGGAATCTCACGAAAAATCAAGGCGTCTCCCAATTATCTTCCACAAACTTCTTCACTGTCGCAGACGTCGCTGCGACGATGGCTTGGTCTACATCTCAACGATTTTCTGCCGGCACTCCGCACGGTAACAAAAGCAAAACCCGGCGGTCTGGTTCGCGCCGGCATGGTTGCATTCTTTCAAGCCATCAGAGCGCGGCGCAGTTTCTTTGCCTGGCCGCGGAAGTTGTATCTGAAGGAATTTCTTCAGGCAGTTTGGATAGCGCGGCTGGTCCTTGAGACTGCTGACACGCGACACATCCATGCACACTTCTGCCACGGCGCGACGACGGTGGCGTGGTTCGTCTCGATCATCACCGAACTTCCCTTCTCTTTCACAGCTCACGCGAAGGACATCTATTGCGACTCACTGAATCCGGCAGGTCTGCTACGGCGCAAGATGCGCGCTGCGCGTTTTGTAGTTACGTGCACGGACGCGAATCGAGAGTATCTGCTGAAGATAGATCCTACTGCGGATGTTCGTTGCATTTATCACGGGCTGAATGCCGAGTTCACCGGTTTACTGACTGATTCAGTTCATAGCCCACAACAGAATCACAGACTGCGCGCGTTGGGCGTCGGAAGGTTAGTGCCTAAGAAAGGCTTCGACGTGCTGGTGGAAGCGTGCGCGATTCTGAAGCGTCGCGGTTTCGATTTCGAAACCGTTATTGTCGGCGAGCACGGCGAACAAGAGCTGGACTTACGCAAACAGATCAAAGCGCTCGGACTGAAGGACAACGTTCGTTTTACTGGCCCACTCGAGCAATCGCGTCTGTACGTCGAATACCAGAACGCCGACATCTTCTGCCTGCCTTGCCGCGTGCTCGAGAACGGCGATCGTGACGGACTGCCAAACGTGTTGATGGAAGCAATGGCGTGCGGGCTGCCCGTGATCACGACGCCAGTGTCAGGGATTCCGGAAATTATCGAAGACGGCCGCAATGGAACACTTGTTCCGCCCAACGATGCTCACGCGCTGGCTGATGCGATTCAGCGAACAGGTTCGGATCGCATGTTGGCGCGGAACCTGGGTCGTGCCGGACGAATGACGGTGCTCGAGCGATTCGACGGAGACAGAACGGCGATGGAGTTAGCAGCGCTTTTTGCCGCAACGTAAGGGCAGGGCAATCTGTGGATGGTTTTATGGAAACACTACTACAGCGCGAGACCAGATGGCGCGATGTTTTTTGCATCAGCGAACACGCGCACACGGATCTCACGCTGGCCGATGAAGTTTGTGATGGAGTGTTTACCTGCGCCGGGCTCAAGCTTGAAATGGGCATCCCGCCTGACTGGACCACGACCGTGCTGCCGGAAGACGAAGAGTGGCGAATCGAGTGGTACAAGTTCTACTACGGTCTCGATCTGGCTCATGCATTCGCGGTGACGGGTAATGAGAAGTATCGAACTACGTGGAGACAGTTGGTACGGTCGTGGGTCACACAGATGCCGGTAGGTTGCGATGCCAGTGACGTCGCAGCACGCCGGATACAAAACTGGATTTACGCGTGGAATGCGTTTTCAAAAAAGGGCTCGTTTGAACCGCAATTTGAAGACGAGATTATATGTAGCATAGCGGCTCAAGTATCCCACTTACGCAACAATCTCACGGCCGAGCGCAATCATCGCACACTCGAACTGTACGCGCTGTTCATCGCCGCGCTCGCTCTGCCGGAACTGAACAATGACAACCTGCTCGAGTTTGCCACCGCAGAGTTGCACCACAATCTCCTGACTGACGTCAACCCGGATGGCGTGCATCGCGAGCAATCAACGCACTACCACGCGGTCGCTCTGCGCTCGTTTCTCGGCGCGCGCGAGAACGCCAAATCCTTTGGCCTGCATTTCCCTGCAAGCTATGACGAGCGCCTGACGAAAGCTTGTGAGTTTCTACTTCACGTTCAGCGGCCGGACGGTCTGATTCCCGCACTCTCGGATGCGGACACTGGCAGTTACTCTGACCTGCTCGAACTCGCCGCGTTCATTTTCGATCGATCGGATTTTCTTTACGTCGCTACCGCCGGCGCTCTTGGTGAGCCACCGGCAGAGTTGTGTCCGGGTTTTCCGGATGGTGGCTATTTCATTCAG
>DATNJO010000411.1:0-2222 GCA_035603895.1 Pyrinomonadaceae bacterium | reverse complement strand
CGTGTTGAAGCTCGCCGCTGAGATTTCCGAACACGCAGTCACACTCGTTCGCGACGAAGACAAACTCGTCCCGTTGAAGAACCTGAACCCGGAAACGAAGATCTTCAATCTAGCGGTCACGAACGGTGACGACCGGGTGTGGATCGCGAATCCGTTTATTACAAAACTCAACGGCATCGGTGTGAAAGTTGAAACCGTGGTGCTCGACGAACGATCGAGTCCACAGGATGTGCAAAAAGCGATCGAGCGCGCCACGTCCGCTGATCTGGTGTTGGCTTCCTTGTATGGTCGCGTGAGATCGGGTCAGGTTTCGAGCGTCGGCATACCGGAACCGGGAGCTCGTGCGTTGTCGGCTCTGATCGCGGCGAAGAAACCGGTGGTGGGAATCAGTTTTGGTAATCCATACCTGCTGCAAAGTTTTCCCGGGTTGCGAACTTACCTCGTCGCGTACGGCGACATGCCGAGTTTGCAAAACGCCGTCGCGCGCGCGTTGGTGGGCGAGATCGATATCACCGGCAAGCTGCCGATCTCTTTGCCGGGTTTGTATCCTCGCGGAACCGGAATTCAAGTGAAAGCGACCAAGTAGATGCTGCGACTCTTACTGATTCTGCTGCTGGTTGCGCAACCGGCGTTCGCGCAACTGCGACTCGCAAAACCGGAAACAGAAGCTGTGTCATCCGTGGCTCTGACCCGGCTGGATTCTGTTATTAAGGACGAGATTGGCAAACACCGTCTTCCGGGAGCAGTGGTTTTGGTTGGCCGCAAAGGCCGCATCATCTGGCAGAAGACATACGGTTCTCGCGCGATTGAGCCTTCGCCGGAAGTGATGACGCCGGAGACGATCTTCGATCTCGCGAGTCTTACGAAAGTCGTCGCCACCGCCACGAGCATCATGATTCTCGTCGAGCGCGGAAAGGTGCGGCTCAACGATCCGGTTTCAGTCTACATTCCCGAACTGAAAGGCGAGGCCAGGGACAGCATCACGATCGAACAACTCCTGATTCATCGCTCCGGTTACGCGCCCGATTTCGATCTGCGCGAACGTTGGACAGGTTACGATGAAGCAATCAAGCGATTGATCAAGGAGCCGCTGCGCAATCCGCCGGGCACTCGTTTCGTTTACAGCGACATCGGTTTCATCGCGCTTGGCGAAGTGGTGAAGCGCGTGAGTGGAATGCCGCTCGATCAGTTTGCCAGGCAGAACATCTTTCAGCCGCTGCGCATGAACGACACGGGCTTTCGTCCCGCGGCGAGTTTACGCGCGCGGATCGCGCCGACGGAAAAGCGGCGTGGGCAGATGAGTTACCTGGGAGACACAGCGACAAACATCGGCACTGAGGGTGATGTTTGGTTGCGCGGTCAGGTTCACGATCCAACGTCGTATCGAATGGATGGTGTTGCGGGACATGCCGGTCTGTTCTCCACTGCAAGAGACCTGGCCATCTATTGCCAGATGATTCTCAACGGAGGCGAATATAACGGCGTATCCGTGTTATCCGTGTTATCCGTGGCCGAAATGACGCGGCCACGCCTGGTCTCGAATACAGGCGCCACGCGCGGACTCGGTTGGGACATTAACAGCAGTTACTCCACTAATCGCGGCGAACTCTTTCCACTCGGTTCGTTTGGTCACACGGGTTTTACTGGCACGTCGATCTGGATCGATCCGTCGAGTCAGATGTTTGTCGTGTTTCTGAGTAATCGAGTTCATCCCGACGGCAAGGGAGACGTTGGACCATTGCGCGGACGCGTCGCTTCGATTGTTGCCGGCGCGATCACCGATACGAGCGTGGCCCAACACGCGCGCGAGCAATCAGCGAACTACTACGCCGAAACAATCAGGGCTTTACAGCAGTTCGCGGCGCGCAACGAGGGCACTGCGACGTCGGTGAAAGTATTGACGGGCATCGACGTGCTCGAGCGCGACAGCTTCAAACCACTCGCCGGACTTCGGCTCGGTCTCGTGACCAATCACACCGGACGAAACCGCGAAGGACGCCAAACGATCGACGTGCTCAACAAGGCGCCGGGCGTCAAACTCGTCGCGCTCTTCTCCCCCGAACACGGCATTCGCGGGCTCGCCGACGAAAACATTTCGGATTCTAAAGACGACGCCACCGGGCTGCCGATTTATTCTTTGTACGGCGAGACGCGCCGGCCCAAGGCTGAGCAACTCAAAGATCTCGATGCGCTCGTCTACGACATTCAGGACGTCGGCGTTC
>DATNJO010000410.1:0-4193 GCA_035603895.1 Pyrinomonadaceae bacterium | reverse complement strand
GTGGAGTTTATGTGCCGTTGGATGGAAATTACCCAACGCAGCGCCTGGGGTTCATGCTGGAAGATGCCGGGGTCAAGTTGCTGTTGACCGAGGACGCGCAGCCGGAACTATCGGCAGAAGGGCAGGCGAAAGTTGTTTATCTGGATCGGGAATGGGATCTCTTCGCCGGCGAGAGCGGTGAGAACCCGGAGAACATCAGCGAAGCAGATAACCTGGCTTACTTGATGTACACGTCGGGCTCGACGGGCTTGCCGAAAGGCGTGGGCGTGACGCACCGCGCGATCAATCGGTTGGTGAGAAATACGAACTACGTCAAGCTTGATGAGAACGATCGGATGGCGCAGGCGTCGAACGCGTCGTTCGATGCGGCGACGTTTGAGATTTGGGGGGCACTGCTGAACGGTAGCCGGCTGGTGATCCTGGACAAAGAAACCGCGTTGTCGCCGGCGGAGTTAAGACAGCAGCTTGTGGACCAGCAGATCAGCACGATGTTCTTAACGACGGCCTTGTTCAACCAGTTGGGCCAGAGTACGCCGGACCTTTTCGCTTCAGTGCGTCAGATGTTATTCGGCGGAGACGCGGCTGACATTCAGTCAGTGCGACGAGTGTTGGAGCACGGAAGACCCGAGCACCTGATTAACGGTTATGGACCAACTGAGGGAACGACGTTCACCACGTCGTACGAGCCTCACGAGATCCAGCCCGAAGCGCGGGCCATTCCGATCGGGCGCGCGATTTCAAACACCGAAGTTTGGGTATTGGATCGACAAGCGCAGATGGTCCCCGTGGGCGTGGCGGGAGAGTTGTACATCGGCGGAGACGGTTTGGCGCGTGACTACTCAGGACGTCCGGAGCTAACAGCGGAGAAGTTTGTGCCGCATCCGTACAGTAGCGAACCTGGAGCGCGACTCTACCGGACGGGTGATCTCGTGCGTTACCAAAGCGATGGGAACATTGAGTTTTTCCAACGGATGGACCAACAGGTGAAGGTGCGCGGGTTCCGCGTTGAGTTGGGCGAGATTGAATCGTTGCTCAACCAATATTGGGCCATTGTGGACTCGGTCGTCATTGCCGGGAAGGATCGTTTGGGTGAGACGCGGCTGATTGCCTATGTCGTCCCGGAAGAGGGCGTCGAGCCGACGTCTTCAGAGCTGTGGAACTTTCTCCAGGAAAAGCTCCCCGCGTACATGCTGCCGTCGGTTTTTGTCACGATCGCAGAGCTTCCTTTGACGCCGAACGGAAAAGTAGATCGGAAAGCATTGCCGGAACCGGAGCAGATCGGAGATGAGGTAAGTACAAACTTCATTGCGCCACGAACTGACATGGAAGAGATCGTCGCGGAAATCTGGCGCGAGACTCTTGGCGTGACGCAAGTGGGAGTTGAATCGAACTTTTTTGATCTCGGAGGGCACTCGCTACTGGCAACGCGAGTTATGAGTCAGATACGTGAGCGATGCGGAGTTGAGTTGCCGTTGCGCGTGTTGTTTGAGTCGCCGACGGTCGCCGCGCTCGCTCGCAAACTCGAGTCAGCGCAGCCGAAAGAGACCGAATTGGGGCGAATTTTGAGCATGTTGGAGAACATGGAAAACATCTCCGAAGAAGAAGTAACCGCCCTCTTGGCGCAAACCGAAGCCGTAGAGTAAGTAGACCAAAATCCACAGAGTAAGCAGCGGAAACGAATCCACGGCGTAACAGCTTAGTTTGCTGCATTGATTACGCCGAAGGCGTTCGCGAGTTTCAGCCCAGGGTTGTTCTAACCCTGGGTCAAGTAATAAGAAAATGTACCAACGCTGAAAGCGTTGGCGAACCGCTCGCCAACACTTTCAGTGTTGGAAAGCATTAAATTCTATGGTTCCCAGGGTTGTCGCAAGCTCCAACCCTGGGTCAAGTAATAAGAAAATGTACCAATGCTGAAAGCGTTGGCGAACCGCTCGCCAACACTTTCAGTGTTTGAAAGCATTAATTCTATAGTTCCCAGGGTTGTCGCAAGCTCCAACCCTGGGCTGACATTAGTAAACGCCTTCGGCGTTCCAACTTGCTCACCATAGGGCTGTTTACAACGCCCGGATGTTATGACCAATTTCGCCCAGCGCATCGCCAAACTATCACCCAGGAAACAAGAGCTGTTAGGTCGGCTTCTCGAGCAGGAGCGGCTTGATTTCTCACGGGTGGTCATCACACCGCGCAAACGATCTGCGCCGGTGCCGTTGTCGTATGCGCAGCAGCGGTTATGGTTTCTGGATCAATTGGAACCGCACTCTACCGCCTACAACGTTTCGGAGACACGCTGCTTCGATGGACCACTCAATCTTGTTGCACTGGAACGCAGCTTGAACGAGATCGTCCGGCGTCATGAAAGCCTGCGCACCACGTTTCACAGCATCGACGGCGAACCGGTGCAGGTGATCGCCGAACCGAAACCGCAGACACTTGAAGTAATCGATTTGAGCCACTTGCCGTGGCATGAGCGCAAGCCGGAAGCGGAAACACTGGCCAACGAAGAAGCGGGGCAACCGTTTGATCTGTCGCGTGGTCCACTCGTGCGCTTCCGGCTCCTGAGACTTGCCGAAGAGCAGCACATCCTGCTGTACAGCATGCATCACATCATTGCGGATGCATGGTCGTTGAAAGTGTTCGGGAACGAGTTGACGACGTTGTATCAGACATACAGCGCGGGCGAGGGTTCGCCGTTGCCGGAGTTGACGATTCAGTATGCCGACTTTGCGGTGTGGCAACGTGAGTGGTTGAAGGGAGAGGTACTTGAAAAGCAGTTGGCGTATTGGCGCGAGCAGTTGGGCGGCGAGTTACCGGTGCTGGAGTTGCCCGTCGATCGGCCACGTCCGCCGAAGCAAACGTGGCGTGGAACAGTTGAGGAGCTTCAGTTAGGCGAAGAGATAAACCGGCGGTTGAAGGAAGTCAGCCGGGCGACTGACGCGACGCCGTTTATGATCTTCCTCGCAGCGTTCGCTCTGTTGTTGTGGCGCTACACGCGGCAGCAGGAGATTCTCGTCGGCACACCGATCGCCAATCGCAATCGGGCCGAGACAGAAGACTTGATTGGCTTTTTTGTGAACACGATGGTGTTGCGCGCCAGCGTGCGTCCTGAGATGAGTTTTCGGACGTTGCTGGCGCAGGTGCGGGAAACAACCCTGGGAGCTTACGAGCATCAGGACGTGCCGTTTGAGAAGCTGGTCGAGGAGTTGCAGCCGGAACGTACTTTGAGCCATCAGCCGCTGTTTCAGGTCTTGTTTGCGCTGAACAACGCCGGCCAGGGACAGTTGCAACTGCCTGGACTCGAAGCGAGTCCGCTGGAGTTAAAGAGCGACACGATCAAGTTCGACCTGACGCTGGGATTGGAAGAGCGAGGAGATCTGCTGGGCGGAGGGTTTGTCTACAACACCGATCTGTTTGATGCGGCGACCATCAAGCGGATGGCGAGGCACTTCGAACTTCTGCTGGATAGCATTGTCGCTGATCCTGACCAGCGCCTCTCGGAATTCCCATTGCTAACAGCGATGGACCAGCAACTACTCACGAAGTGGAACCAGACCGAACGTGATTATCCGGCTAATGAATGCATCCACGAATTGTTCGAAAGACAGGTGGCGCAGACACCTGACGCCGTGGCTTTGGTTTTCCATGATGAACGGCTCAGCTATGAAGAACTCAACCGCCGCGCGAATCAGTTAGCTCATTACTTGCGCCGTCTTGGAGTTGGGCCGGAACTGCAGGTGGGAATTCTGCTGGAACGATCGGTAGCGATGATCGTCAGTATGCTCGCGGTGCTCAAAGCCGGTGGCGCCTACGTGCCACTCGATCTGAATTACCCGGCAGAGCGGCTGGCTTTCATGATTGAGGATGCCGCACTGACAGTGTTGATTACCGCTCAAAGATTGCGTGATCGCGTGGACAGCACTGCTGTGGGCCACGTAATTGAAGTTGAACAGGAGAACTGGCGCGCGGAACAAACAGATAATCCGCAAGTGAATGTGACGGGCGGCAATCTGGCGTATGTGATTTACACCTCTGGTTCCACGGGTCGTCCGAAAGGTGTAGCTATCGAACATCACAGTGCGGCGACTTTGGTGCATTGGGCCAGGGAGACTTACAGCGCGGAAGAGTTGCAGGGCGTGCTGGCTTCGACTTCGATCTGTTTCGATCTGTCAGTGTTTGAGTTGTTCGTGCCGTTGAGT
>DATNJO010000409.1:0-4106 GCA_035603895.1 Pyrinomonadaceae bacterium | reverse complement strand
ATTCGTTCATTGTCGATTTCCGATTTCCGATTTCCGATTTTTCAATAGCCAAGTGCCGCTTTGCTCGCTCTTCAATCGGCAATCGGCAATCGAAAATCGAAAATCACTTTAGTTGCCACTTGGTTCGTGTGTAAGCGATGCGAAATCCGTGGCGTTCGGAATTGCGCTGCGATCCGCTGCCGGGCTGCGTCACCATCATCGCGATCGTGCAACCTTGCGCCGCGCCGTAACGCAGCCGTTCTTCGAGTAGCGCAAGCTGTGCTCCCTGGCGTCGCGCACTTGGAATCGTGCTCGCGCCGGCTAACAACGCGACATCGCCATTTATTGAAAGCGCGCCCGCGGCGATCGGTCGATCGTCCATCTCCGCAAGAAACGTAAGTGACTTCGAGCGAGCCATGACCTGGCCCAGGTCGCGCAGAAAGTCTGCCACTTCCGTAAATTCGCTCCAGCCTTCGAACGCCGTGTCTGCCCAAAGGTCGACTTCGTCCGGTCCAGTCAAACGCACTTTCACTTTTTCATTGCGCGGCGTGTCGAGTCGGGAATCGGCACTAATAGGCCGGTACAGCACGTTTGAAAATTCGATCGGCTTGTAACCGCGGTCACTCAGCAAAGCGAACGTTGTCGGATCTGCCAGCGGACAAACTTCGTGAAACACATCCGCGCCGCGTTCGTTAAAAAACGTCTCCAGCTTGTCGAGGTTTTCCGGCGTTAGCGGCTCAAACATTCCCAAGCCGAACGTCTGCGTCACCGGTGAGTTCACGCCGTCGAACATGGCGTAAGTGCCGGCGACTTCAATCGACTTCGCGCCCACATCCGGAAACGCCCTGTCACGCGCTTCAACAAATCCGGCATTCGACAGCGATTCGGTTCGTTCCAAACGACGCGCCAAATCCAGATCCGCAAATGGATATTTCATTTCGCTCCTTAGGGGCGGTATCAGAAGCCCACCGACGTAGTCGGTGGTACTTCATCGTTAACCTGCAAGAGCCTGGTAGGTAGAGTCTAAAAGTACCACCAACTTCGTTGGTGGGATTCTGATACCTGGACTACCGACCTACGCGCCGCGTTGAACCGCAAACAGGCGCCACTCACCACAATGGGACATCGTGCGAATGCCTCTGTCCTCAAATTTGATTCCCGATCCTGCGACCAAATCCTTCACCGTGCCCGACACAAGCACTTCACCGGCCTCGGCTTCGTTCGCGACACACTCGCCGATTTCCGCCGCCGCGCCTGCCACTTTGCTGTCGACAATCTCACACTCGCCCGTGTGCAGACCGGCGCGCGTTTCAACCCCCAACCGCGAAGCGTATTCCGTGATTGCCAACGCGCAACGAATCGCGCGCGCTGGTCCATCGAAGATCGCCAGCGGCCGATCGCCAACCATATCGACTTCACGCCCGCGAAACCACTCGATCTCCTTCGCGATGTGCGCGCGCAAGCGGCGCAGCAACTCTTCCCAATTACTGAGACGGAGTTGATTGTTGGTTCCGGCAATGCGCGTGAACAAAACCGTGGCCAGCACTGTATCCGGTTCGTGCGTGTGGCGCACGCCGGTCAGAAACTCTTCCATCTCGTCGAGAATCGCGTCCTGGTTGCCGACAAACGGCAAGTGATCGTTACCGGGAAGCTCGACAAACTTCGCTCCCGGAATTCGCTCCGCTACAAAACGACCCTCTTCCACTTTCAAACACTGATCGTCCGTGCGATGAATGACTAACGACGGCACGCGGATCGAACGCAGCACATTACGAACATCTATCTCCGCGTTCATCTGCGTCAACGCGACCGCCGCGCCCGGGCTCGCACCCATGCGCAAGTAAGTGGCCCACCAGTCGCGAAACTTCGGATCGTTCGCGAGACTCGGCGCACGTTCGTCAATTCCAACTGGTCCACCCCACTGCTCGCGCATCACATCGAAAAATTGTTCGCGCTGTTCCAGTGTCGGTCCCCACGGATACTCAGCGTCGCGAATTCGTTTGGCGTAGGTGCCGATCATCACGAGCGCGAGCGTCTTTTCCGGATAAGTGGCGGCAAACAGGCTACACATCGGACCGCCTTCCGAAACACCGCAGAGCGCCGCGCGTTCGGAGCCGACTGCATTCATCACCGCGCGCACGTCGTCCATACGCTGTTCGAGTGTCGGTAGCTGATTGATCGGAACGTGATCGGATAGACCGGTACCGCGCTTGTCGAAGAGTATCAAACGTGAAAACGACGCGAGACGCAGCAGGAAGCGCGCAAAGTTCGGTTCGCGCCAGAAGTATTCGAGGTGCGACACCCAACCCATCACGAACACCAGATCGAGCGGCGCGTCGCCGATGACCTGGTAAGCGATGTTCACGTCGCCGCTGCGCGCGTACATCGTTTCGGGAACATTGAAAACGGTTTCCGCACGCGCCGGGATCGTTTTGATTTCGTGAGCTTCGTCTTCCTCGCCGGTTCGTTCAACGACGATCCGGCTCCGCACATGCTCGCGAACGATCACCGTCTCGTCGTGACTCGTTCGCACGTCGCCAACAAAACGATAGCCGCGTTTCGGCACCGTCTGAATGTAGTTGCCGCCGAGCGCTTTGCGCAGTGTTGAAATGTTTTGCGCGAGGTTGTTCTCCTCGACAAAACTGTCCGGCCAGACCTTCCGCATCAACTCCTGCTTCGTCAACACGTGACTACAGTTTTCCAGCAAAATCAGCAGCGTATCGAACGCCTTCGGCGTCAGCGCTACCTCGCGTTCTTCCTTGAAAAGCAGACGCTCCGCCGGATCGACGCGAAACACGCCGAATGAATAAAAGCGTACTTTTCCAGTTAATCCGTTAATCCTGTCCAAGGCTTTCAGAACTTTCTCAAGAGCATTTCAGAGCTTTCTAAATACGCCAGGGCTCGCAGACTCGTATCTTCCGCGCAGCAGTTACCAAACACCCCGACACGCGAACACTCAGTAGGCCCAGATTATTTAGGAGGTATGCAATGAATACAAGAGGGAACCGCGAGGTTCAGAGCGAAGTTGTTGGCCGCCACGCCGTCGTGCTCGGCGGAAGCCTCGCCGGATTGTTGGCGGCGCATGTGCTCGCGGATCACTTTGACCGCGTAACTTTGATCGAGCGCGACGCATACACGGACACTCCCGAAGTCCGCAAAGGTATCCCGCAGGCGAATCACGTTCACGGACTTTTGCTGCGCGGCCGTCAGGTGCTTGAAGAGTTTTTCCCCGGTCTGCAAGACGAAATGATTGCCGCCGGTGTGCCGTTGTTGGACATGGCGAATGATATTGCGTGGTTTACGCGCGCGGGTTGGGGCGCGAGATTTCCATCCGAGTTGAAAGTGTTGGCGTTCACACGTCCGGTGCTCGATCTGCACGTACGTCGCCGGCTGGCGCAGAATCCGAAGATCGAGATCGCGGATGAGATGGAAGTGCTCGGTTTGTTGGGAAACCGGATCGAGAACCGCGTTGCCGGTGTGGTGGTGATTCCACGTACGTCTGACGCGGATCGCCGGGTCGCGCGCGAGTTTTGTGCGGATTTGGTTGTTGATGCGACGGGTCGTGCCTCGCGCGCGCCGCGTTGGTTGAAAGACATCGGCTACGAACCGCCGCAAGAGACTGTCGTGAACGCTCATCTCGGTTATGCGAGTCGTTTGTATCGCGTTCCGGAGAATTTCAACGGTGAATGGGTGTGTGCGTACGTGCAGTCGGCGCCGCCGCGAGCGAAGCGTGGTGGGATTTTGTTCAGAGTCGAAGACAACCGTTGGCTGCTGACGCTGATTGGTGGTGGACGTGATTATCCGCCGAGTGACGAGCAGGGATTTCTCGAGTTTGCCGAGAGTCTGCGCGACCCGATCATTGCAGATGCGATTCGTAATGCCGAACCTGTTTCACCTATTCGCACGCATCGCGCTACTGAGAATCGTCTGCGTCATTTCGAAACCGTGAAGAATTTGCCGGAGAACTTCGTTGTGCTCGGCGATGCGGCTTGTGCGTTCAATCCGGTTTACGGGCAGGGCATGACGATCGCGTCGTTGGGCGCGCTGACGTTGCGGCAGTGTTTGCGCGAGCAGGAAGAATGGGAGGCTGATGGAAGTCAGTATTTTCTGTCGCAAAGGTTTCAGCA
>DATNJO010000408.1:0-2298 GCA_035603895.1 Pyrinomonadaceae bacterium | reverse complement strand
CTTCGTTCCAGCAGCGCCAGTTGGTTGCCGTGAACGTCGAGCGGTTCGTCAGGCTTTGGCTTCTCGAGTTGAAGGTGATCCTCGAGCACGTTCCCTACAGTAAAAGAGAACGGCGGTGTTTTAGCGAGGCCGACGCCACCATGACACAGCCCGCACATATCGATCTGCCGTTCGCGTGAAAGCTTTGCCGGATTCACGATCGCTTGCTGCGTGGGTTTCGCGTTTGGAGCGGAGTTGAGTGCGATGTGTTGTTCGCCTGGTCCGTGACAACGTTCGCACGACACGCCGAGCACGTAACCTTCTCGTCGATAGCGATTCGCGACACTCGTGCCAGTCACGGGTTGAAAGAACGACCCGTGACATTCAAGACAACGCGGCAACACTGGCCGGCTGAAATCCAGCGTCCGGTCACCGTAACCAGGACTGTTGACCCAGCCTACGGTGGTCCAAAAGGAGACTGGAAGCTGAAAGAGTTGATCGTTCTCGCCCCAGTAAAGATATGTTTGGCCTTTGCGTCCGGAACCGATGACGATGTCGAAACGCTGCGAGATCGAAACTGCGTCGGGCGGCGTTCCGAGCACACCGGTTTGAAAGAAACCGTTTGGGCGCGCTTCGAGGCGATAGAAGAGTTCGGGTTCGGAGGTCTTGAGGATGTCGTCAAACTTGCCGAGGATGGAATCCTTCGACGCATTCCGCGAAGTGAGGTGATGGGCGGTCCGAAGGTAATCTGTGTAATCCTTGTGACAGGACAAACATTGAGCGTTGCTTGCGATTACCGCAAGAACACACCAAACACAGATCACACAGATTTTACTTCCCAGTCGCAAGAATCAACTTCCGAACACTTGGCACCACCATGAATTCAAGCGCGCCGTAAGGCTTTGCCGCTTCGTCCATCTTTAACAGACTCTGCGTGCGCCATTCTGGTGTGGATGGTAGTCCGAGTTTTATATACGACAACGCTTCAAGACCCGTCTCGCCCAACACGGAAAGATTTGCCGCGAGCGGCTTGACCTCTTTCAACGAAGGCGAACGATCGATGAGCGGCTCGAGCATCGCGCCGGATCTTTGCCAATCGGCCAGCATCTGGCCCAACTCCGAACGGTAAAGTTGAAAGCGCGGCGCATCCGCGAGAAATGCGTCCACCATCCACGCAAACTTCCGCGCTGCTTCGCTGTCTGGCGTCGTTGCATCCACCACGCCGGTCAAAGGGCTCAGCATTGTTTGCGGGCGTTGCTGATAGCGCCGGTACTCCTTCACCGGTTCGACGATCGACACGAGCGTTTTCAAAGGACCGATGTCATCGCTGCGCAACATCCGCCGCAACATCATGTCCTGATTCTTCTTGTGTGTTAGTCCCAACTCTTCCAACTGTAAACTGATGACGGCGAGACGTCGATACATATCGTTCACGTCAGTGACGTTGCGCGGCGACCAAAGTCTTTCGGCGATCGCGGCAGTGCGCGGCCAGATGCGCGAATCGATCGTCTCGTGTGTTACCCATTCGGCCCACATCGTCGCTTCGCCTCCGAGCACGTGCTTCGCTTCTTCAGGCGTGAGCGTGCTGTCGGCAGGCAGCGGATCTGGAACGTAGTGTTGCGACGCTGGTTGGATCAGATCGATGTAGTAGCCGTTGGAAAGAATCCCGTCGTAACCTTTGCGTGCGGCTTCAGCGAGCGCAGCCGTTCCGCGCCACGAATGAATCACGACGTCCTTCGGTATTTCAGGTTGCAGAATCTCATCCCAACCAATCATCTTCTTGTTGTTCTTCTGAAGAATCTTGAGCAGGCGTGTGTTGAAGTAGGCTTGCAGCGCGTGGTTGTCCTTGATTCCTTTCTGCTTCATGTAAGCCTGAATCGCGGGGTTGCGATCCCACTGCTTGCCTTCGTTTTCATCGCCGCCGATGTGCAGGTACGCATCGGGAAAGAGCGCGGCCATCTCACCGAGAAAGCCTTCGAGAAATTTGTAAACCTCTTCGCGCGTTGGATCGAGCGCGGGTTCGAAGATGCCCGGACGCCGTTCGATGGTGTATGGACCAGGCGCGCTGCCGAGTTCCGGATAACCGACGAGCCAGCTCGTACTGTGACCGGGTATGTCAAACTCCGGCACGACGCGAATGCCACGATCGCGCGCGTACGCGATGACGTCTTTGATTTGTTCCTGCGTGTAGTAGTTGCCGTCTGAACCGAGCTGGTGCAGCTTCGGATACTTTTTACTTTCAACGCGGAAGCCCTGATCTTCGGAGAGGTGCCAATGGAAGACGTTCAGCTTCAACGCAGCCATCCCGTCGAGATTGCG
>DATNJO010000407.1:0-3167 GCA_035603895.1 Pyrinomonadaceae bacterium | reverse complement strand
ACTCAACGGCACGAACAACTCAAACACTGACAGATCGAAACAGATCGAAGTCGAAGCCAGCACGCCCTGCAACTCTTCCGCGCTGTAAGTCTCCCTGGCCCAATGCACCAAAGTCGCCGCACTGTGATGTTCGATAGCTACGCCTTTCGGACGACCCGTCGAGCCGGAGGTATAGATCACATACGCCAGATTACCGCCCGTCACATTCACTTGCGGATTCGCTGTTTGTTCCGCGCGCCAGGTCTCCTGTTCAACTTCGATCACGTGGCTTACAGCAGTGCTGTCCACGCGATCACGCAATCTCTGAGCGGTAATCAACACTGTCAGTGCGGCATCCTCAATCATGAAAGCCAGCCGCTCTGCCGGGTAATTCGGATCGAGTGGCACGTAGGCGCCACCGGCTTTGAGCACGGCAAGCATGCTGACGATCATCGCTACCGATCGTTCCAGCAGAATCCCCACCTGTACTTCCGGCCCAACGCCCAAGCGCTGCAAATAATGCGCGAGTTGATTAGCGCGACGACCAAGCTCCTGATACGTGACGCATGTTTCATCGAACACAACGGCCACGGCTTCAGGTATTTGCGCCGCCTGTATTTCGAACAACTCGTGGATCATGCGGAAGAAAGAATTGGTTAGTGAGTTGCGACTGGCGTGGACACAATCTGTCGCGCAATGATTGTCAGCGGATCTATACAACCGAACCGATCCGAAGCGGCAAACTGCTTGGCCAGCAAATGAATCTCGGAGCAAGCCACAACGAACGAGTCCACTCCATGCTTCGCCAGCATGGATTCAACAAACAAACGCGCCTCGAGAAGATTGTGATTGAGCTTCACTTTATAAATGAGCTCGTGCATCTGTTGCTGTTCGGCTTCAGTTGGAAAAATGAAGTAATCCCTTGCCTGCTCCCAACGCGGATGACGTTGCAGCAAGCCCAGCTTCACGGTACCAGTCGAACAGATCACCAGGTGTTTCTTCTTCAACGACTCGACCGACGAAAAGATCACGTCAACAAGCGAGATGACTCGCTCTCGTAACACGCTCGGTACTTGCGGCAACAGATAGTGAATCGTCATACAACAGATCACGAGGTCCGACGCGCCCATCACACAAAGAAATTCCAACGCATCGATCAACCTGTCGAGCAGCAATTGCGTGTCACCCCTCAAGAAGGCTCCTGTTCGATCGGGGAACGAAGGATCCGAATGCAACAGGACGACCGGCGCCTCCTGTTCGAGTGCAGACAATTCGCCACTGAACTCGTAGATCGTTTTTACAAACTCCGCCGAGGCCAAGCCACCCATCCCGCCTAAAACACCGAGAACTGGTTTTGTCATTTTCGTCTACCGCTTTACTGGCCCAACGGCCACTGCTCGTACCGGCACCACGCTACTTGCATCACGTCGCGCTCGACCAAAAGGTGGTCCTGCGACGGTGAACGTATTCCCTCTGCTTTGCGCCGTTCGCTGACTTTGTCCTGATGAAACTCGCGTGTCTCGCGATCGAGACTCAGTTTGCCGGTACTTAAAAAACGCACCGCGCCTTCAACGTCGCGTGCGGTCATAACCTCACCACGATTGTGCACGCTCGGCGAGAAAGGAATGTCGATCAGACCTTTTTGGAACCCGGTCACAACTCCCTGCGCGATGTCGCCGTGCCCACACAAGATGATGCTTTCGAGAATTGCCTCGACCTCGCGCCGTATGACTCCACATTCCTCCGCCACGCGCGCTTCATCCACATGGCAATCAGAAGCGCCGGCGAGACCGCCGTTAATAAGTTCGAGGCCGGTGATGTTGTCGGTGAGCGTGGGAATACGAAACGCTTCAACGGGCGTCTTGCCGATGAGACGAGTCGCGCCCGATCGGGCCGCGGTAATCGCTGAGCTGCGAATCAACTCGTCAGCGCGTTTCAGGCAAGGTGGAAACGCCGCCATGTACTGATGAAAAACTGTGTTAACCTGTACATCTTTGTAACCGAGGCGATCGAGAATCTCGCTGGTCATCTTCTTCATCATGCGAATCGCAGCTATGTCTTGCGAACGATTACCCTGCTCGGCGTAACCAAGGCTCACACTCTTAACGCCCTGCCTGACGGCCAAAAGCGTTTCGATAATATTGGTCACAATGGCCAGACACGGCGGAATCAACGTCGCCGTTAGCGTGCCGAAAAATTCCCGATCGAGCACGATGCCAAAGAGTTTGTGATGAAGACCGGTTAGATAATCGACGTACTGCCAATTCTTAATCGACTCGGCGAGTGGATAGTCTTTGTAATACGGAATGTTGTAACAAATGGCGCCGCCTTCAAACGAAGTTACTCCGCCCGCGTATGAGATTTCGGCGAGGAGACGCGGATCGCGCGTGCTGTGACGCGTCTGCAAAGGCAACCGGATCTGTTGAGCAATTCGGCGCAGCCCGGTAACGCCGTGATTGATGACCGGGAAACCGTTGAGCGTTGAAGTTCCCGACAGACTGCTATCGCGTATTGCCTCTTCCGCACCCGGATAATTGTTGTTGCGCGTTAACGAGTCGACCTGGTAGGAGAGCACCTTGACGCCCGCTCTTTTGAAGTTTTTGAAGAGCCTGATTTGTTCGCCGATGAGCGCGACGCCACTGCGTGGTTGGACCAGGATCTCTCCGTAGTCCAATCTTACCTGGGCTTGAATTTTCGAAAATGAAGGTTGCCGAATCAGGAACTGCGCGTTGCTCGCGAGGTTTCGCGCGCCGTGCCCGGTCTTCCAGTGTTCGAGCACTTCACGACGGCCTGACTCGAACGTCTCGTGCTCGAGCAACGTATCGCTTGCGACCCCCGGCAAAGAGCACGTCTGCGGCAAAGAGTTCTTCCAAAGCTCCGGATAGTTCGCGACTGCCGCCACACCTTCCAGGTCTTGCTCCAGCAGGGTTAGCACGGTTGTCAGATCGATAAACTTCAGAAAGACACGATTGAAGCCCATCTCCATGAAGTCGCGTTCGCAGCCGTCACTCACGCCGAGATTTCCACCGAGGTACCAGATCGTGCCGTTCGTTTCGAACTTGCGCTTGAACGCGGGAAACTCACGCAGGTAATAACGCGCGTGGCCGTCCATGCTGGAGATCATCACGAGATTCGCGAGCGTGGCCATCTGAAAGAAGTCCGCGAGGGTATTTTGCGTACCCAGGTAG
>DATNJO010000406.1:0-5564 GCA_035603895.1 Pyrinomonadaceae bacterium | reverse complement strand
CCACCCCCGCGACGCGCGTGTCGTAAGCTCGCGAAGATGCAACGACGTGATTGGACTTGTTGGAATTGAGGACTACAACGGTGGCAGCGGGAAGCGATTCGGAAGTCTCTACCCATTCCGCGACGTCCTGATATTTCGCGGCGATGTTGCCGGACACGCGGACATTGCCAACGACATCGAGTTTGTAAGAGGAGTCGGGACTGCCCGTGCCAATGCCCACACTGCCGTTTGCATGAGCCGAAAGAACGACACTACCGCCATTGCTGCCTTCTAGTTGTAGTACGGGAACTTCTGAAGAAGCCGAACTACGCAACCGCAGGACACGTCCAAATCCACCGGTATTCCCGAACGTGACCGAATAGTTAGTGTTATCTGATCCTGCGACATTGATGTGCGGCGCTGATCCGAGAATGCCGGTCGCTCCCGCACTCAGATATGTTGTAGCGGTTGTGCCAGTCATCAGGATCCCATGCTGGGAACCGGCTTGACCACCAGCGGTTGAATCGATTGTGACTGTGTAAACTCCGTTCTGGACTGGACCGACTACGGTTAAGCGACTGGTGGGGTTTGTGGTGCCAACTCCGACATTTCCGCTGTTGGTGTTGTTGATATTATTTCCATTAGTGGTCCATTGCGCGCTGGCTTCTTGCGAACAGCCCATAACGGCGAAGATGACGAGCGCGATCAAAATCCTGCCGAAGGTAGCTGCGTTTTGCTCTCTGCTTTGAAATGTGGCTTTCATTGTTCTCCTCTTTCCGCTGATGGGTTGATCGCTAATGCCTAAACGAGTCGTTAGGCAGTTTGGGGAGCTGGCATGCAGACGTTTACTTTAGAGACCGTTCTCCAGTAGATGATTTCTAAATTCCCGCCGCCGCTGGGGTTGGAAAAACAAACGGGCGGGAAACGCAGGCTGGGGAGAGAGTGAATAGAAACGCGCAGACACTAGTCCTACTCTAATGAAAAGTCAACAATTTTTTTGGGCCAACAATGACTGTCATAGACCTGCCCCTTAAATCAAAACTTTGACAGGATTTGTAGAATGGACAAGATGGCTCGTTCCTAAGGTAATCTTGATAATTCTGTGAATCATGTCCACTACGAGCCACATCGTGCTTACGAAGCGGTCACAGCAAACATAGGCTAGTATTTAATCAGTGCATGACTATCGAGAAACCAAATGCGTGAATTTCCTGTCGGACGAACGCTGTCGCTGATCATTGCGGCGGTTTATTTGGTGCTTACCGCTATCGCTGGCTCCTCGCGGGGGAGGCTGCTGCCAAACCTGTTAATTGTGTTCGGTGGCCTTTTGTTGCCATTGGCCTGTATCTGGTTTGGAGACGAGTTGGGTGAGTATGTTGGCACACTTCCCGGATCTGGTATCACGCGCAAGTCGCCCGGATGGATGGTGAAAATTGGCGGGTGGGTACTGCTTTTGCTGCCGGCGATAGTTTTCTGGTTCATCTAGTCTTCAGCATCCAGTGTCACGGGTCACTAAAACCGAAATGCGACTCCCGAACTGACCTGAAGATTATGGTGCGTCTCTGGTGGTCGTCTTACGATTTGATTTCTCAATGAGAACCCTTGGGCGGCGACTTCGCCATAACGGATTATCGTGTCGCCTATTTCAAATCGCGCCAGCCACCGACGCGAAGAGTAGAACTCCACCACGCCACCGATATCGATTGAAGGATAAAACTTCCTCGCAAGTCGAAACTCACCTACCGTTACGGGAATTATCTCGTTGAAGAATTGCACATTAAACGTCTGCGTGCTAACCAGTTCGTTAACTCTGGTAAACCCTACAAATCCTGGTCTGGCTTTGCCGAAGACACCCCATTTAGAAAACCGCTTACCAATCTTTGCGCCAAACTGCCCCTGAAACATGTGCCCTGATGGATTTGGCAGACGGGTCATGAGCTCACCAATGCCAGAGAGCTCGCGAAAGTAAGAGTTCACTTCTGCTTCCAAAGCAATATTGTCGGTGAGGTTAAAGGTGAACCGGCCACCAACTCCAGGCTCGGTATGAACAACATTACCGTTCGTTATAACGGCAAATTGAGGCACCGGTGACGGAGGGTTTGCAGCAAGCAGTGTAAATTGCGCTCCTACTTCAAAGCGTGCAGTTTTTTCTGGTCCATCAACTACCGGCGTGTCATCGTTTTCGCCGGCCGGGAAATCCCCCAAACGAAAAGCGACGCCGGCTGCAAACTGAAAATTGTGCTTGAACTTTGCCGGACGTACGAGCTGCACAATCGGAGGCCCGGGGAAAACCGGGAAAGCCACCTGGAATAACTGTGGATGACGAATGGCCGTATCGCCGGCTTCGATTCTCACTACACTTCGTCGTGTGGGATAGAGTTCCAAAACACCGCCGGCATCGAGCGTAAAAAAATTAGTTCGCTCAACCTTGAAATTGAAGGTTAAGCCGTTGATTAGAGTCACGGAATCTGGTGTCACAGAGAAGACATCGTCAACACTGATGAAGCCCGGACGAACTTTCCCAAACAGCCCAAACCTCTTAAAACGCTTACCAAGCTTTGCTCCAAATTGAGCCTGGACCGCACCGCGAATAGAGGATGAGAAGATAAGTTGGGTTTGCGGAAAGAAGTTGATTTCAGCTTCTGCGGCTATGGACCGATTGAAATTATAAGTGACCCGGCCGCCAACGCCGGAGTTGGTTAAGTCTAACGGGAAATCAGGTGCAGAGAGCATCAGCGACGATGACTGCACGCCGATCTCCACTCGGTCCTTTTTGTCTTGCGCGACAACAACAGAAGCAAATGTGACGATGGTGAGAAGGAGGTAAATTGAGGTTTTCATATATTGAGTGAACCGTACAGAGGTTACGGAACGCCGCAAATCATACGCGAGATTAAGCGAATGCGACAGGTCTTTCGCCAGCCGGTGGCGTCGTAATCTGAACGCCGAAGGCGTTTGCTAGTTTGAGCCCAGCGTTGGTACAACCCTGGGTCACAGCATGAGAAGGATCACTACGCTGAAAGCGTTCGCGAGCGACAATGCTACTTGCCAATGCTTTCAGCATTGATACCAAAAGTATCGGTTTAGTCCCAGGGTGGCGGAACCGCCAACCCTGGGCTGAAATTAGTAAACGCCTTCGGCGTTCAGATTAGGACATCACCCGTCAACTCACTGTTTCCCACGGCGGCCACTTTCCTACACCACTCAGCAAGTTATATATTTCGGTCCATGCGAGTGCTGCGACTCATGGAAGATCTGTTAGCGATTGAAGCAGAAGCAAAATATTTGTTAGCTGCGAGCGATCGTTCTCACGAACAGAAATTGATGCAGGAGTTGTTAAGGATCTTTAAAGAAGCCGAACTTTTGTTTGGTCCAAGAGATGTCTCATATCAACTCTCTGTACCTCGAATTACTGAATGTGCCGCGGCGCGGTCTTACATCTTTCAGCCCTTGCGGAAAACCAGAATCTATCTTTCTCGCGAAGCAGGGACGAAGCCGTGGATTGCGTCATTGGAACTGGCCCACGAAGCGATTCATGTGCTGAGCCCGGTACCATTTGGTTCGGGTCCGACGATCCTGGAAGAAGGGCTTGCAGAATGGTTCGCGCAGAGATATGCGGATCGCGTTCATGGCCTTACGTTTGAAAGGGCCTGCGATCCTAAAGCTGATGATGTGATGCGGGCTGTCTCGACTCTACTGGCAAAGAATCAATTCGTGATAAAGACTTTGCGAACCCGTCAACCAGTAATCTCAAAAATTGATGAAAAACTCCTGGTTGAAGTGGCTGGTATCGGGCCGAGCGAGGCAAAGTTTCTCTGTACCGACTTCAAGAGTTATTGGCGAACGTCTCCCTTGAGCAAATTCGCGGCTCAAGGCGCCGAACGCGTCGCTGCCTGTCTACGATCTATTTGGGATCAGAAGTAACTTATGGCCGCGAAGTCTCTTTAACCTTCTTCGCTTCCTCCTCGGTCAGACCGAAAAACCCGGAACGCGTTCGTACTTCTAAGCCACTTTTTTTCACGCGGGCCTTGAGCTTGTGAAACCGCTTGTTGAAAGTCTCAGTGCTCGGGCGATAACCGATCAGGTAATAACCACCCTGTTCGTCGAGAATTTTATCGAGTTGAAATTCATTTTGATCGTGGACCAGGAACCCGCCTGTTTCCTTCGCGATCATATTCGCGCCATCACGACGCGACTCGATCAGCTTTGAACGGTCACGCAACTGTTTCACGAATAAGCCATTGCCTTCGGAGCCTGAAACCCTGGGCCGCGCGGTCGCGTCAGCAGCGGTCATGCTGGTCAGTTGCAGGCCGCCGGCGTCGACGCCATAGATGACTACAGAAGAACGAATCGCCAACTCCGCCAGCCTTCTGAGACGGAAGTGGTAACTCTGTGCCTCATCGCCTTTGGCGTCGTCAACTTGCAGGACGCTGCCACCCCGCACGATTTTTTCGTCTTCTCGCAACGGCATGTCATCCGAGAAGATGATCATAGACTTTCGTCCGGGAACCTGGCCCAGCGCCTTTACGATCGCTCGGAGTGAACTAATACTTTCATCAAACGCAGCCGTTGCGCAGCCGACGTTGGCATTATCGCCAACTCGCGGGATCGTCCTCACGTTCACGCGACTGCACTGGTTCCACTCCAGTTGTTCCCACGCCTTGTTGATACGAGCCCTGTCATTCGTGAACTGAGGCAACTCGCGTCTGGCGCGGCTGGTGCGAATGATCGCAATCAGGTCGTTGGGGTTCAGTTGTTTATCGATGAATTTACGGAGTTGCCGCCTGACGCCAGCCATACTCTGCGCGGACAAGCCATAATCGTCGACGACGAGAGCGATCCGTCTTCGCGGAATGTCCGGCCGGATTGGCGGTGGCGAGTCGGGATCTGATGGAGTGTTTGGATCTTGACCGCTCGTTCCCGGCGCCCCCGGCGTAGCTACAGCATCAGCAGCATTTTTCGAAAGGTTGGAGATGTAGGCGAAGCTGATGATTGTTTGTGGTTTTCCATCTTCGAAGATCTCGAAGTCTTCAGCTTTCAGATCTGTGATTGCCTTGCCATTTTTACTAACGACTACGTCGATCTGAACGAGGTTAGTGGTGATACGGACCACATCGTCGGACTGCGTTTGCGCGAGGCTGGGCGAAATCGCACACAACACCGCTATCAGGGCGAGCAGGAACCTTTTCGACATTTGGGGGTACTCCTCTGACCGGAGAATCGGGGAGATTCGGATGCTCAGATTACAGTTTTCAACGATTAGATGCCAGCGAGATTTTTTTCATTTGTTCCCTCTCTCGACGACATCATTCTTCTCGAGCAAGTTGGTAGTGCGTTCCGTAACACTGATTAATGGTCCATCGTATGGTTCGAGAGTCAGTTCCGACTTTTCCTTCTCGGGCAATTGTTTCGAGCTTGGCGAGTTGCTACCGGACAACGTCTTTTTCAGATTCTCTGAATAGATCGCGAGCAAGCCTGCGACGGAACCAACAAGAATCAATGTCAGGAGCACAATTCCCGGCACCAGGGGAAGGCTCCCCACAAGTAACAGATAAGTGAGCGCAGTGAGGACGCTGAGTGCCATT
>DATNJO010000405.1:0-6203 GCA_035603895.1 Pyrinomonadaceae bacterium | reverse complement strand
AGGTCTTGCCCATGCCACGGGCGACCACGGCGGCGTGACTCGTCATACCGCCGCGCGCGGTGACGATCGCCTGCGCGGCCACCATGCCGTGAAAATCATCCGGGCTCGTTTCCATACGCACGAGCACCACGCGCGCGCCCTCACGCGCCATCTCTTCGGCTTCGTCAGGACTGAACACAACTTGTCCCTGCGCCGCCCCCGGACTCGCAGGCAAACCGGTCGCGAGAACAGTCGCGTTTGTTTTCGGATCGACAGTCGGGTGCAGCAGTTGATCGAGCTGTTGCGGCGTGACGCGTTGCACGGCGGTTTGCTTGTCGATCAGTTTTTCGTAAACCATCTCGCACGCAACGCGCACGGCTGCTGCGCCGCTGCGTTTGCCGGTGCGCGTTTGCAGCATCCAGAGTTTGCCGCGCTCGATCGTAAACTCGCAGTCCTGCATGTCTTTGTAATGCTTTTCGAGCAGGCCCGTGATCGAAGCAAACTGTTCGTAAACTTCAGGCAGTTCTTTCTTGAGTTGGCTGATCGGATTCGGCGTGCGAATACCGGCGACGACGTCTTCGCCCTGCGCGTTGAGTAGATACTCACCGTAGAGTTCTTTTTTACCGGTCGATGGATTGCGTGTGAAAGCGACGCCGGTGCCGCTGCCTGCGCCCATGTTTCCGAAGACCATCGCTTGCACGTTCACCGCGGTGCCGAGTGTGTCGGGGATGCGATTCACGCGGCGGTAGTCGATCGCGCGGCGTCCCATCCACGAGTTGAACACGGCGGCGATCGCGATGCGCAGTTGTTCGTAAGGGTCCTCGGGAATCGCACTCTGTTCCGTCAGGATGATCTGTTTTTCCGCGGCGATGATCTCACGCAGGTGATCTGGATTGAGATCCGTGTCGCGTCCACCCTGCGTTTGTGCTTTGAAACGATCGAGCACTCGTTCAAACTTCTCGTGGGCGACGCCCATCACGATCTCGCCGAACAGCGAAGCAAAGCGGCGGTAAGCATCGAGCGAGAACCGCAGATCGCCGGTCTGCTCGGCGAGTCCTTTTACAGTCTCTTCGTTCAAACCGAGGTTGAGCACTGTGTCCATCATGCCCGGCATCGAAAACGCCGCGCCGGAACGAACCGAAACAAGCAGTGGGTTATTCGGATCGCCGAACTTCTTGCCGACCTTTTCTTCGATTTTCTTCAGACCTTCCTTCACCTGTTCCCAAAGGCCATCGGGAAAGCTTTTGTCGTTCTCGAAAAACGCGTTGCAGGCTTCGGTGGTCACCACCAAACCCGGCGGCACGGGCAAACCGGCTTGAGTCATCTCGCAAAGACCCGCGCCCTTGCCGCCCAGCAGCGCCTTGTCGTCGCCGGGACCCTCATCAAAGAGGTAGACCCACTTATTTGTCTTTTGTTCAGTTGTCTCCGAGGCTTCTTCAGTAACAGTGCTCATTGCGGAATGACTCTCTTCTTAGGTTTGATTGCTTGAAATGCTCCTGCGCGCGCGCAAAGAACCAGTGTCCTGTAAACAGCAAAACCCTGTCAACCTCGCACTAGCCTAGCAAAGGCTTGGGCTATAACTGAGGTAACGCTGCCGGGCTCGATGGCGTAGCGGCGGAAGTCGAAAGTCGTTACCGGCGCCACTCCCAGACCCGAGGACGTCATAAAGATCTCGTCTGCATCCGTCAGATCTCCCATCTCGTAAACGCCTTCGAGCAGCGGAAGAAAATGTTTGCCGGCGATGTCGATCACACACTCGCGTGTGACGCCCGCCATCGCGCCCGTGCTCAAATTAGGCGTGTGCACGGTTCCATTCTTCACCCAAAACAGATTCGCGGTCGTTGCCGAAGCGATCTCGCCGCGCTCGTTCAAGACGACTGCCTCGTCGAAGTCGCGGCTCTGCGCTTCCTCCCAGGCGAGGACGTTGTTCAGATAATTCAGACTCTTGATTCCGGTTAGTGGGGCGAAGGTGTTGATGCGATAAGGAGACACGGCGAGCGAGAATCCGTTTGGCGGCGCTTTCGGTGGATCCCCGGTCATGATCAGCAGATCGGTTTTCTTGCCGCCGGGCATTTTTGATTTCCAGAGATCGCGTCCACTGCGAGCCAGCATAATCACACGCGCGCGTCCGTCTTTTACCCGGTTGACGGCGATCAGTTTCTGCAACGCGTCGCCGACGCCTTTCTCGGTGCAGCCGGTGTGATCGATGTCGAGCTTCGTGGCATGGGCGGTCAGACGTTGCCAGTGTTTGGACCAGAGAAATGGATTGGAGTCGTAGATGGCGAGAGTGGTGAAGACGCCGCGTCCGTAGAGCATGGCGGAAGATACCGGCGCGACCCGTGCTTTGGTCGCTTCCACCATGGACTTGTTGAGATAAATTACGGGGTGCACGTAAATAGTTTCCCGCAAAGGCGCAAAGGCGCAAAGGAAATCAAGAGTCGAAGGTTAGTCTAACTTCTTTGCGCCTTTGCGCCTTTGCGGGAAAGACTTTCTATCCGGCGACGATTGCTTCAGCCTTCAGCGATCGGTAGAGTGCATTGCGCCACGTCGATTCGAGATCCGCGACTTCTGCAGTAATCGTTGGCGCACCATTGATTGCGATTTGTAATTGCGATCCACCAACACTACCGAGAACTTCAAATGGAACATTATGAGTCTCTGCCATCTGGCGGATTGAGTCGGTTGCGCTAGCGTCGAAACTGATAGCGATTCGCGACGGCGATTCGCTGAACAAAAGCGCTGCCGTGCTCAGCGTTCCTTTTAGATCGACTTTGGCGCCGATAGCTTCTTTGCCGAGTGATGAGAAACACAACTCTGCGAGTGCGACAGCCAGGCCGCCATCGGCGCAGTCGTGTGCGGAAGTGAGCAGACCAGCTTCCGCGGCTTCGAGAGTAACTTGTTGGACAGCGAGCTCGCGCTTCAGATCGAGTTGCGGAACTACACCGCTGGCGACGATCTCTGCCGTCGTAATGTTGCCGACACTCACGGCGTATTCACTATTCGCAAGATCGTCCTGCGTCGTGCCGAGCAGCGCGATCACGTCGCCAGACTTTTTAAAGCCCGGCGTGATGACGCGTCGCACGTCTTCCATCAGCCCGACCATTCCGATCACGGGCGTCGGCAGAATCCCTTTCCCTTCGGTCTCGTTGTAGAACGAAACGTTTCCGGAAACCACCGGCGTATCAAACGTGCGGCAAGCTTCAGCCATGCCGTCAATCACCTCCGAGAACGACCACATCACCTCCGCGCGCTCGGGCGAAGCGAAGTTGAGACAATTGGTGATCGCGATCGGACGCGCACCAACACAAACCACATTACGCGCGGCTTCAGCAACGACGAGCTTCGCTCCCTCACGTGGATTCGCAGCGCAGTAACGCCCATTTCCATCGAGCGTCATCGCTAACGCCCGACGCGTTTCTTTAATTCGTACCACCGCCGCATCCGCACCCGGCAGGATCGCAGTATTCGTCCGAACCATGTGATCGTATTGCCGGTAAACCCACTGCTTCGAGGCGATGTTGCCAGAAGCGAGCAAAATCCTTAACGCGTCCGTAAATTCCGTGTCCTTAAGCTCTCGCGCTTGCGCCCCCTCGTTTTTAGAGGGCGTCATTGGCCTTTCATAGCGCGGCGCCTCATCCGTCAACGCCTCAACCGGAATATCCGCCACCGTCTCGCCATTGTGAATCACCTGCATCCGCTGCGTATCTCGAACACGCCCGATTACCACCGCGTCCAGGTCCCACTTACGAAAGATGTCCACAACCTCACGCTCACGTCCCGCATGCGCCACGACCAACATGCGTTCCTGCGACTCCGACAACAGCATCTCGTACGCAGTCATGTTCTGTTCGCGTTGTGGCACCAGCGAAAGGTCCAACTCGATCCCGGTGCCCGCACGTGCGGCCATTTCACACGACGACGACGTCAAACCTGCCGCGCCCATGTCCTGAATTCCCGCCACCGCGCCACTGCGCATCGCTTCCAAACAAGCTTCCAACAAAAGCTTTTCGAGAAACGGATCGCCAACCTGGACCGTCGGCCGCTTCTCCAGCGCTTCTTCATCAAACTCAGCCGACGCCATAGTCGCGCCGTGAATACCGTCGCGTCCGGTTTTCGCACCGACATACAAAACCGGATTCCCGATTCCCGTCGCTTTGCCAAAAAAGATCTGGTCGTGCCGCACCAGCCCGAGCGCAAACGCATTAACCAACGGATTCAACGCGTAAGCATCATCAAACGCGACCTCACCGCCGACAGTCGCAACGCCGAAAGCGTTTCCGTAATGCGCGATACCCGCAACCACACCGGCCAGCAACGATCGATTCCGCCGCCCGTATTGCGGATGGTCCAACGAACCAAAACGCAAACTATTCATCGATGCAACTGGCCGCGCGCCCATCGTGAAGATGTCGCGCAGGATGCCGCCAACACCTGTGGCCGCGCCCTGAAACGGCTCGATGAATGATGGGTGATTGTGCGACTCGACCTTGAAAGCCGCGCACCAACCGTCGCCGAGATCGACCACGCCGGCGTTCTCGCCCGGCGGCACGATCACCCGCGCACCTGTGGTCGGCAATCGTTTCAAGTGCACGCGCGACGATTTGTAAGAGCAGTGTTCAGACCACATGACCGAGAAGATGCCGAGTTCGGTGAAACTCGGTTCGCGGCCAAGCAACTCTTTTATTCGCTCGTATTCTTCGGGAGTGAGATTGTGGGCGGAGATAACTTCGGGAGTGATCATCACGAGGCCAAAAGACAGGCGAGAGTGCCTGTCCTACTGCCCATCACCTTTCTTAACCAACTTTTCGATCTCAGCACGCAGTTCGGCTGCGTCCACGCGTCCGATGTGTTTGTAAACGACTTCGCCTTTTTCGTTGTAGAGAAACGTCGCCGGCAAGTCGCCACGCCATCTCTGATCCACGAGATTAATTGCAGGCTCGGGATCGGAGACGTTGAGCAGATACGCGGGCATAGTCGCCTTCATCGAGCCGAGAAACTGCGGCACTGACGTCTTGATGTCGCCGATGTCGTCGAGTGAAACGGTAACGAACTCCAGCGACTGCGGCCGATATTCTTTATCGATCTTCACGAGATCGGGAAACTCATCGCGACACGGATCGCAGAAGGTGGCCCAGAAGTTGACCAGCAACGGCCGCTGCCGGTCCTGCGTGATCAGGGTTTTGAGCGCGTCCGTATCGATCGGCTCAACCACAACCTTCTTCGCGGCAGACGTCTTCGCGGCGCCGTACTTCCTCTTCTGAGCAGGCACCGCGAGACTCGCCAAGAGCACACACAAAACAATTACTACAAAAGCTTGAAAACGACGCATTGCTTAGCCCCGCTTAATACTACAACCGAACGCCTTGGCTTCCGTTTTTTCAACCGGCTTGCCGTTGAGTGCTGCATCGAGTGCGTTGCGCAAATCGCTTGTTTCGATCTGCGCGGCGTTGCGGGAGTTGTCGATTCGTCCGTGATAAAGGAGCTTGTTGCTCGCGTCGAGGAAGTAAGCCTCGGGCGTGACGCTGGCGCCGAGTTTATCTGCGACCTTGTTGCCGGGATCTTTCAGGATCGGGAAACTGAGTTTGTGTTCGGCGGCGTGCGATTTAACCGCGGCTGCGTCCTCGGCCACGTTGGAGTTAATGCCGATGACCGCAATGCCTTTGGCTTTGTAATCCGCGGCCAATTTCTCCATGCGCTCGTTGTAGGCGTTGGAAACCGGACACTGAACGGCGATGAAAAGCAGCACCGTTCCGTTTTTTCCGGCCAGGGACTTGAGCGAACGCTCGGTGCCGTCAACAGCGGGAAGGCTAAACTCTTCAATCGTCGAGCCAATCGCCGGTGGCGACGGAACTTCGCCTGCGAAGGCGACGCCCGCAATCACAAACACTAAAGCCAACAAGATCGATAGATTCCTCGTCTTCATTTATTATGTCTCCTTTGAAACGTCCAGAGATTATGCCAGAGATTATCGAAATCGAGCCAGCGCTGCCGGTTCCCGTGCGGATGGATGCCGACGAACGCTTCACCGGGCGAGGCGTCACCATCGCATTCCTCGATTCAGGCTTTTACGCGCACAGTGATCTGACGGAACCAGTCAATCGGATCGTTGCCTACCACAACATTTTTTCTCCCGCGGATGATATTTCGTCGCTCGAGAAACACGACGTCGCGAGTTGGCACGGCATGATGACTTCAGTCGTCGCGGCGGGAAATGGTTTTTTATC
>DATNJO010000404.1:0-6677 GCA_035603895.1 Pyrinomonadaceae bacterium | reverse complement strand
ACTGAAGCCGCTTTTGCGGCCTTAGACACGCAGGGCAGTTGATGGCTGGGTTTGAGCGTTGAAAGATCTTTTTAGTTATGAAATCGGTATTTATTTAATGCGGCACATGCGGCGAATAATACTGTAGATGGAAATCGATTTTTCAATTGTCGAATCCTCTCCTGCACGAATTGACGCTCCGGGATGTTAGCTTCGGCCGCTGCACCACAAGCCTTTTGACCACCTTAAGCAACTTCCTTCAGGGCTCTTGCGAAATGGTCTAAGAGTCATTACCCCTCGTGGTAGCGAGGGCGCCGGGTATCCCTACGACGAACTCGGTAGCTCCGGAGGTAATACAGCCACTCGCTACCGCGCGGGTGGTACTAACTCGGACGTTCCGGAGCCTCTTCCGGTTCTAAGCCCACTCGCCACTCCTGCATGGAAGTAGGCTTATTAGATTTCAGTAACAACAAACGAAAAAAACAAAGGTCAGGTGCTGCGCACCTGATGTAAGAGAGACACGACACCCCCGCTCGCGTGGCGGTGGTGTCTACGGAGCGTGTATACATCGGCTTGGTCCAACCTTTGCAGTAATTTACACGTATACGAGGTCACACTGCCGCATGCGCGAGTGTGCACACTGTGCACGCCAAAGGAAACGAGAAATGAGTGATGCAAAGCGGACCAGATCGGTTAGGTTCAGGCTTACGGATGAGGAACACACACAAGTGGAGAGAGCCGCCATAGCCACCGGCGAAGAGGTCAACAACTGGTGTCGGCAGCTTGCGATTACGGCAGCTCGCGAGGGCCCGCTGTTTGGGAAGACCGGGCGTCTCATCTATACGGAACTCGCAATCCTGCACTTTCTGATCGGGCATGGATTCAAGCTGCTTTTTAGTCGCAATACAGCCGAGGCTTCTGCTTGGACCAAGCTGACGATACAAGCCGATCCAAAGTCTGATGAGATCGTACAGGAGTTATTGTCGCGTCGGAAGTAACTCGAGTGCCGGGATTCAGGGCAACAACTGCTTCATTACTTGGGCACCTAGCTCACGCCTCACGGCAATCAGAGCGTAAATAGGTGTGCCGGAGTTTACGCCATCGCTGTGATGCGGAGCTGAATTTTCTCGCTGAGATGAAGGACCACATCGGTATCAAGCACGGTAAACTCGATATTCGGAGTCGTGACGTCGGGAAAATGCGGACATCATAGGTGCCGAAGTCCTTGCAAAAACGAAAGACATACTTGTCATAGCGGCCCGGCGTTCATGACGAGCACAACCAGAACGTTGCGATACAGTTTCGCGTTGACGACTTGCGCGCGGTCCATGCGTGATGTGGCCCCAACGTTCCCAGCTTATACCCCGCATCATTAATTGCCTCGGACTTAGCAACACATTTCGGAGGCTAACAACAGCTCTCGATATTGACGAGCGGTATAAAAAAGGGGTACAAAAAGGGGTACATTTGTTAGCCACTTCTTTGAAACCTGCGATTTTATTGACGCCCGCGTAGCTCAGTGGATTAGAGCGTTCGCCTCCGGAGCGAAAGGTCGCAGGTTCGACCCCTGCCGCGGGTACCAATAAACAGCCCTTCCAGTTTAGCTTGCGACCGTGCGACTGCCGTGAGGATTAGTTTAAATTCCCGGCAGTGCTAGCAAATACACGTCCCACGCCCACCGTCCGAGTTGTCCGCCCTTACTATCTTTTACCTTGGCCCTGTAGCGGAACTGATTGCCATAAGGGTCCACTTTCTTCGAGAGCTTATATTCCAGTTCGATCGTTGTTACTGCAAACCTGGCAAGTGGTTGTAATTCAGCCGCCTCGGAAATTCCGTTATGGTTGCTATCCTGCCACAAACGTAGCGACGCAAATACGCCATCGGCTAATGTGATCGCACCATCATTGTTTCCGCCACTAACTGGCTTATCAAATTCCGCCAAAGCCAGGAAACCATTTTTCTCTATGCCTACTACTTCAGGTTGTGGAGTGAAGTTACCGAAAAGTTCAGAACCGTTATCAACTGTTCCGTTACCGTTTCGGTCGAGCACAAGCCAAGCATCATCTGCTTCCGCTGCTGTCCAAGAGATTCCCTCTCGAACCCCATCAGAGTCTAAATCGAATTTGACACCGGCAATGGCATCTGTCAGGTTAAACCCATTTCCTGACACGTCTATCAATATCGGAGTTCCCCCTCCAGATCCTCCATAACCTGGTTCGCCACACTGACCGTTGTTACATACACCGCTACAGCATTCGAAATGAGAAGAACAAGTGACTTCGAGGTCTAGACAAGGTGGGGTTGGTAATGGCGATGGCGCGGGATAGGTTGGGTCTTGATTTAACTTTTCGTTATCACATGTCGTTATAAACGTTTCGCCGCTGACAGCAAGGAGCATTATCGTCGTTCCCGGCTCGCAATTGTCTGCGTTTGCAAGACCGATAGTGTGTCCTGCTTCGTGTCTTGCAACGCCACGAAGAAAGGCCGCTCTTGTTTGCTCCGTGGCGCCACTCCGAATGTTTTTATGAAATGTAATTATGTTCCAGACACCGTTGGTACCTGAAAAGGTTTGAGCATCAGCTACAGCAGTTTGACTAAAGTTGTCGTCATAACTAGCGACAATAATGGTTGATCCGGGCGAGACGGGCGGCAGCGCCGGTGGATTATCGGTCTCCACAACGGTAAAAGTTATGTCTGTGTTGTTGGGCTGGTCGTTCCAGTTCTCAATACCATCTTTAATTGCTTGTTTTTCAGCACCAGTGAAGCCAGTACGTGTATCAATGTAGACGGTTACTTCCGCTCCTTGAGGATATCTAGGTACCTCAGGACCTCTAAGCTGAAGTTGGTCAACCGGACAACAGTCGACATCTGCCGAAGATATCTCTACTAAAATGAAGGTAAAAGAATACCAACTAACAAATACCGGGACAGCTATGCCCAGGATTAGAGAGAGTATCCTTTTCACTGTTAATGACCCTATTGCGGATTCGACGGCGATTTGGCGAGAGCGGAGGACAAATCCATCAGCAATACATTCTCAGATGCGCCGCGATATTTGTTCATTAAGTGCGACGACGGCACCTTGTCTAACGGAAACACTTGACCATCAGTCAATTCATATCCGGTTAGAATCTGAAAATCTTCATCTTCACCACCCGTCAATCGACTGTGAGTCAGGAAAAGAAGATATCGCTTCTTCGGTTGTGGCATTTCCTGGTGGCTGACGGCTGAAACCAGGATTTTGCCCGAAGGAAAACGAACACGCCCTCCCGTTCGATATGCAAATATTGACTTGTCGTTGAGAAGCTGGTTGTTAGGATCGTTCTTAAATATCGCGTCGATCTTAATGGTGAATTCCGAATATATTCCCGTTTTATCTTCCGAAAGATGTGCTTCTGCCTTCTGTACTCGTGCGATCACAACGGCGGCACTTTTTTCAATCGGGAAAGCTGGGAGATTAACGTCCCAATCAACGTTTAGAAACATCGAGTCGACGGACTCACTGAGTGGGGCAGTGTATTTTATGTTGTACTTCTTCCCTTTCTTTGCCCGCCTTTCCTTTTCGGCAGGATCTGTAGGCTCTGAAGCAAACAAGTCGACGATGGGGAATTGCTGAAAATCAGCACCCTGTTCCTTTTTCTGCGCTTTATCCTGGCTATAGGAGGGCAGGCTAATCATTCCGAGCGCGCACAGACAGGTAACTAGGAATACAAATGTTACGTGTCTCGTTCTAATCATGAGACTCTCCGTTAAAACGCGCGCAAGGATCGAATGTTGAGACGTTAGTTCCGAGGAGGCTAGAGGGCCTTATACTCTCGCTATGGACCAAAGTCAATGACTTACCGTCCTTTGTCCTTAGCACACGAAGCCATTCCCGAATTCACCAATTTCTGCTACGCTTGAGTCCCCCGATGGTCCCCCAGGAATAGGACCACATGGACCTTACCGAGACCCCTGATACCCGACGCACAGTTCTCGTTGTCGATGACTTCGACGATACCCGTCTGCTTTTGCGCACATGGTTTGAACGGCGCGGGTTTCGGGTGATTGAGGCTGAGAATGGAGTGCAGGCTATCAACCAGGCCGAAAGTGAGACCCCCGATTTGATCATTATGGACGTGCAGATGCCCCAACTCGACGGCCTTGCGGCCACGCGGCAGATACGCAGTGTGAAGGCACTCGGGTCAGTGCCGATCGTGGCGGTGTCGGCGTATGGCGCCGAGCAGTTTCGCGAACTCGCGCTGGCCGCGGGTTGTAATGAGTATGTTTCAACGCCGTTTGAGCCGGCAACACTTGAAGGAATCGTTCGCGCTCTGGTGCAGTAACTGTATAATCCCGGGCATGACTCTCACCTGGATTCGCCCCCTGCTGCTCGTAGTGTTGTGCCTGATACCAGGTCAAGTGATTTTTGGGCAATGCACGCAGAAGATCGCCACGCTGCCGGCGGCGCCCGAGCTATACGGTTTTCGTCTCGGCATGATGCGCGACGACATCAAGACACTCGTGCCGCAAACACAGTTCCCTAAGGCTGATCACTTCGGCGTCACGAAGACTACGATCAACCCGAGCTTCGATCCCAGGATCGATCAAAAGAAGTTTGAAGGCGTGCGGAGTATCTCGCTCGACCTACTCGACGATCGTTTGACGTCGCTGTGGATCGGTTACGACGACACTTACAAGATCAAAACAATCAACGAGTTCGTAACGTCGATTTCGCAAGCGCTAAAAGTTTCAGGTAATTGGTCGTCGTGGAGATCGCGCGGACAACAGTTGCGCTGTGCTGACTTCCAACTGATCGTCAGCACACTCGCCGGTGGTCCAAGTCTGCGCCTGCTCGACTTCGCCGCCGAAGACACGATCGCTGCTCGCCGTCAGGAGAAGGAAGAACAGGATTCACTCGCCGAAGCCACAGCTACAGCGAGCGAGAGCAACGAGAAAGACACTGATAGTACTGGCGACAATGAATCAAAGCAGATCGTCGGCGACAAGCAGTCGAAGACTTACTATCCAAACGGTTGCCATCCAGCAAAAGAGATCTCCGAAGCAAACAAAGCGGTGTTCAAAACTGTCGAAGAAGCCGAGAAGGCCGGATTCAAGTTGGCGAGAAACTGCCACTAAGGAGGTAGTCAATGCTAAGAGAATTCAAAGAGTTCATCGCACGTGGAAATGTTATCGATCTGGCGATTGCAGTGGTCATCGGCGCGGCATTCGGAAGAATCATCACGTCGCTTGTGGAAGGCGTGATCATGCCGCCAATCGGATTGCTGCTCGGTAACGTCGACTTCTCAAACCTCTTCATCGATCTTTCGCGAAAGCAGCCGCCAGCGGCCTCGCTCCTCGAAGCTCAAGCACAGGGACGCCCTGTGATCGCTTACGGGCAG
Organism: Pyrinomonadaceae bacterium; assembly: GCA_035603895.1. Lineage (GTDB taxonomy): Bacteria > Acidobacteriota > Blastocatellia > Pyrinomonadales > Pyrinomonadaceae > PSRF01. Next base: position 1,317 of record DATNJO010000404.1, on the reverse strand, counting down.
TTTATTAACGACGTGATCAGCTTCCTGATCATCGCCTTCGTGGTCTTTCTGATCGTGAAAGCAATAAACCGTTTGCGCGCCGCGCCGCCACCGCCGCCAAACACGAAAGATTGTCCTTACTGCCTGACGGCGATTCCGCTGGGAGCAAAGCGTTGCGCGGCGTGTTGCGCCGATCTACCGGCCAGCGCATGATGTAATCGATGCGCGAATGCCCCCGTTGCGAAGTTTGCTACGAAGACGACGTTGAACTCTGTCCGCAGGACGAGACCAACACGAAAACTACGCTGCCCGGTCCGCGCCTGTTAGCCTCACGTTACTTGCTCGAGAAACGTCTCGGCCGCGGCGCGATGGGCCAGGTTTACCTCGCGCGCGATCAGAACCTCGTGACTCGTCAGGTCGCGGTGAAAACCGTTCGCCCTGACATTCTCAACGACGAGGATCTACAAGACGGCGAAGCAATCGCGCGTTTCGAACGCGAAGCACGTTCGGCTGCCTCGATTCGTCATCAGAACGTCGTCGGCGTGACTGACTTCGGCCAGACTTCCGACGGTGTGTTCTTTCTCGTGATGGAGTACGTCGAAGGCGAGACGCTCTATCAACTGCTCCGCCGCGAAGGGACTGTGAGTCCGCAAAGAGCGGCGAGCATCATGCGGCAGGTCGTCGCCGGTGTCGAAGCGGCGCACGACGAAGGAATTCTGCACCGCGATCTCAAACCCGCGAACATCTTTCTGATGCAGCAGAAACGAAAGGTGACCGGTGAAGACGGATTCGTGAAGGTCGGCGATTTCGGTCTGGCCAAGATCGTGAATCCTGATCGCTCCGATCTCGCTTCCGACAGTGGTCCAGCGTCGCGCGGGATCATCGGCACGCCGGAGTACATGGCGCCCGAGCAGATGCAGCCCGACGGACAGCTCGACGTGCGCGCCGACATTTATGCACTCGGAACGATCGCTTATCACATGCTGGGCGGCCGCCCGCCCTTCACCGGCAACATCACGCAACTCATCGCGCAGAAGTTGACGCAGGCGCCGCCGTCGTTGTCTTCGCTGCGTTCCGACGTAACCGCCGAAATGGAAGCGGCGATCATGAAGGCGTTGGAAAGGGAGCCAAAGGAGCGACCCGCAACTCCCACCGAGTGGTTCGAGAGTTTTGCCGCTGCGGCTCAAACGGAGTCGGGCGCGTTAAAACGAGGCGATTCGCGGCTGGTGATCATGGCGCCCGCAGGTTCAGAAGTTTACGTCGACGACGAACGTTACGGCAGCGTGGGCCGCTCCGGAAGAGTGATTCTGACTTCTATCGCGCCGGGACAACACGTCT
>DATNJO010000403.1:0-2469 GCA_035603895.1 Pyrinomonadaceae bacterium | reverse complement strand
CAGAAAATTCGCGAGTAGTTGCTTGCCTTCTGACGTGAGGATCGACTCGGGATGAAACTGCACGCCCTCAACTTTCAGTTCCCGATGACGCAATCCCATGATAACGTCATCCGCCGTTCGCGCGGACACTTCAAGACACTGCGGCAGCGACTCCTGCTCAACAATCAACGAATGATAGCGGCCCGCCTGAAAACGATCCGACAACCCGGCGAAGATCGTCTTGCCGTCGTGAATCACTTCCGACGCCTTGCCATGCATCAACTCCGGCGCACGAATCACACGCCCGCCAAACGCCTGCCCGATCGCCTGATGACCCAAACAAACACCAAGCAACGGCACCTTTCCCGCAAAGCGCGCGATCACTTCCAACGTAATCCCCGCCGTGTCCGGCGTACCTGGTCCAGGCGAGATCACGATCCGCTCGGGACGCAACTCGGATTCGATGTACTGCACCGTGACGCGATCGTTTCGATGCACTTCCACTGTCTCACCCAACTCGCCGAGATACTGCACGAGGTTGTAAGTGAACGAATCGTAGTTGTCGATAACCAGCAGCATCAGGGTATGACTCTCAAAAGTTGCACGATCTTGTCGCGCTTGTTGCGCGCGGCCCACTGCATCGCGGTAATCCCGTCATTGTCTCGCATCAACGCATCGGCGCCACGACTCAACAACAACTGCACCGCGCTCTCGTTTCCGTTGACTGCGGCCCACATCAACGGCGTGCCGCCCACCTTGTTCTTCGCGTTTGGATCCGCGCCTTTGTCGAGCAACATGCGAATGATCTCGACGTTGCCTGTTTGCGCAGCGCCGTGCAGCGCCGTGTCGCCATCACCATCCTGTATCTTCACGTCCGCACCGCGCGCCAAAAGCTTTTCGACTCGTTCTCTGTTATCACGCCACACGTAAGCCATCAGCGCCGATCTCTCGTTCAAGCCACGCGAATTCGGGTCCAGTTCGGGGCGAGCCAGCAACGCGTCAACAACGTCTTCATACATCGCCTCAATCGCATGACTCATCGCAGTGTAACCACGCTTGTCTTTCACATTGGGATCGACACCGCGTGCGAACAATGCATTCACGACCTGGAGATCGCCGCGCGCCGCGGCGGAGATCAAGACAGTGCGGCCGTCGCTGTCCTGTGCGTTTGGATTTATCCCGGCGTCGAAGAACGCGTTGATCGCCATCATGTCGCGCGCTTGCGCCGCGGCAAAGAAACCCTTCTCGTCAAACTCGTAACCACGCAGCTTCAGTATCTGTTGCGCCGCTTCAGGCGCGGACCGACGGGTATTCAAGCAACCGCTCAGCACAAGCACACAAACGATGATTACGAATACAGAAGTTACTTTTGGCATGTCGCTACAATCGCGCGAGTAATCTTCACGGGCTTCTCTGGTTTTTCACTCTCGACCGGCGCCTGGTTGATTGCGTCGACCACTTCCATTCCTTTCGTCACGGTGCCAAACGCAGCAAACTTGCTGTCGAGATGTGGCGCCTCGCGAACGAGAATGAAGAAATGCGTAGTCGCGCTGTTGGGTTCGGCCGTGCGGGCCATCGAAACGATCCCGCGAACGTGTTTGACGATCCCGGGCTCGTCCGGCAACCGGTGCGTCATGCGTTTCGCAAGTTCGGCGTTCCACTTCGCGCTCGTTTGCAGATCTCCGCCTTGAATCACGAAGCCGGGCACGACGCGGCTGAAAACAGTCGTATCGTATGCGCCCGTGGCCGACAGGTTAAGAAAGTTTCTCACTGCTTCGGTCGCAATCTCCGGCATCATCGCGATATCGATCGCACCCATCTCGGTTTCCAGTGTTACGCATTGACTGCCTAACTTCTCGACCGACGCGCCGTCGAAAGGATCAGAAACGGTTTCCGGCGCTGTATTACGCGAGTTCACCTTCTTCGGGGCTTCCTGCGGAAGCGATAAAAACCAAATTAAGAAAAAACCAATTAGATACTTCACAATCCTCTCTCCGCCATTTCAATCGCGCGAAACATCGCACGTGCTTTGTTCACAGTTTCTGCATACTCATGTTCGGGAACTGAATCGGCCACGATGCCCGCGCCCGCCTGGACCGACGCTTCACCATCGCGCAAAACGATCGTGCGGATCGCGATGCACGAATCGAGATTGCCGGCGTAGTCGAGATACAAAACAGAACCCGCGTAAATCCCGCGTCGGTCCGGTTCAAGTTCGCGAATGATCTCCATCGCGCGAATCTTCGGCGCGCCGGTCACGGTTCCCGCCGGAAAACACGACGCCAACGCATCGAAGCGATCGAGTCCGTCACGCAGTCGCGAACGCAAACTCGTCTCCAGGTGCTGCACGTGCGAGTAGCGCTCGACCGTCATCAGGTTCTCAACTTTCACCGAACCGTAATCCGAAACGCGCCCGAGATCGTTGCGTCCAAGATCGACGAGCATCATGTGCTCCGCCACTTCTTTCTCGTCTGTCTTCAGATCCTCGCC
>DATNJO010000402.1:0-7503 GCA_035603895.1 Pyrinomonadaceae bacterium | reverse complement strand
TTCGGGCCGCGCCTGTTCGGCAAGAAGTGGGGCGACACTGATTACCGCATCTCGGCGATCCCGCTCGGCGGCTATGTAAAGCTCGGCGGCGACGAGTCCAATGCTCCACTCGAGGGCGCGAGTGCACCAAATATTCCACCCGGAGAGATGTACAACCTCCGGCCGCGTTGGCAGCGCATTATGGTCGCGCTCGCCGGGCCGGTGATGAACATTATTACCGCGCTCGCGATTCCGTTTGCCGGTGGGATGATGTACGGCGTGCCTGCGACTCCGCAACCGGTGGTTTACGCGGTAAAAGCCGGCGGCGCTGCCGAAAAGGCCGGACTGAAACCCGGCGATCGAATCGTTTCCTTCAACGGCACTGAAAATCCGACCTGGGACAACATCTATGGCGATGGACTGCTCTCGCCAGGTCATGCGCTTCCGGTCATCGTAAATCGCAACGGTTCGGAAGAACGCCTGACGATCGTGCCGACGACGATCACGGAAAACGGCGAGGCTGCGGGTTTCCTTGATTTCCTTCCGGACTACGGTGGCTTGCCGGTCGTCGTGGGTAGCGTGCAACCCGGTTCGCCAGCCGAAGAGTCGGGTTTCAAAGAAGGCGACCGACTGCTGAAAATCGGCGATGAGAACGTTAAGAGTTCCGCGCAGGTTACCGATTACATCAAGAATCACGACGCGCAAAAGATTCCCGTCACCCTCGAACGCAAGGGCCAAACCACTGTCGTCACGACTACCGAACGCCGCGTTGACGGCAAGATTGGCCTCGGCGTTGGCGAAGATTTTCCGCTTCACCGCGCCGGCATCGGTTCGGCGGCGCGATACGCGTGGAACACAAACCTTCAGATTCTGACTTTGACGGCCAAGGCGTTAGGGCAGGTTTTCACCGGCAAACGTTCGGTGCGCAACACGATTTCAGGCCCGATCGGAATCTATCAGGTCGCCCAAAAATCGGTCGAACGTCTCGGTTGGGACGGCGTATTCGGGATGTTGGGCTTTTTGAGTTTGAACCTCGGCATCTTCAACTTGCTGCCGATTCCCGTGCTGGACGGTGGCGCGATCTTTCTGATGCTCATCGAAGGGCTCTTGGCGACGATCGGGTTGTCGATCTCCGCGGCCGTGCGTGACCGCATTCAGCAGGTTGGTTTCGTCATGGTGTTGCTGTTGATGGTTTTTGTGATCACCAACGACGTGCTGAAGACTTTCGGCGGTAGCAGCGAACCGGATAAACCACCCGCTGCGAGCGCGCCGGCAAAATAGAATAACCGGCGCATGCGCAAATCACGACCAGTTCAAGTTAAGCATCTTCAAATCGGTGGCGGTTCACCAGTAATCATTCAGTCGATGACTAAGACGGATACCGCTGACGTCGGTGCCACTGTCGCGCAGATTGAAGAGATGGTGCGTGCCGGTTGCGAGATCGTCCGGCTTGCAGTTCCCGACAACGATGCTGCCGTTGCGTTGAAAGAGATTCGTAAGCGCGTTCCCGATGTCCCGCTCGTCGCTGATATTCACTTCCATTACAAACTCGCGTTGATGGCCCTCGAAGCAGGCGTCGACAAACTGCGTCTCAATCCGGGCAATATCGGCGCGCACGAACGCATTCACCAGGTGGTGCGTGCGGCGCAGGCGCAAAAAGTGCCGATTCGTATCGGCGTCAACGGCGGATCGTTAGAAAAGGATCTGTTGAAGAAGTACGGCACGGCTACGGCGGAAGCGATGGTTGAGTCAGCGTTGCGGCACGTGCAGATTCTCGAAGACCTCGACTTCACTGACATCATCATCTCGTTGAAAGCTTCAGACGTGCATCGCACTGTTGCTGCATACCGGCTGCTGGCTGAAAAGGTTGATTATCCGTTTCACCTCGGCGTCACTGAAGCGGGCACTTCGTTTAGCGGCACGGTCAAATCTTCAATCGGTCTCGGCATTCTGCTTCACGAAGGAATCGGCGACACGATTCGGGTCTCGTTGGCCGCGGAGCCACACGAAGAAGTGCGTGTTGCGTGGGAGATTGTGAAGTCGCTTGGTCTGCGGACCAGAGGCGTGACTGTGGTGGCGTGCCCGACGTGCGGGCGGCTTGATGTCGACAACTTCGTCGGCATTGTTACCGAAATCGAACGCCGTCTGTCTCACATCGAGGAGCCGTTGCACCTTTCGATCATGGGTTGCGCGGTGAATGGTCCAGGTGAGGCGCACGATTCGCAGCTTGGCATCACGTTTGGACGCGGCGTGGGAATGATTTTCAAAGACGGCGTGCCGATGCGCAAAGTCGCCGGTGAGAACATTGTCGACGCGTTTGTGATGGAGACTGAGAAACTGCTCGAGGAAATCTCCGCGGGGAAGACGGCTGCCTCCCAGCCCGAACTTGTCAGCATTACACGCTAACGGATTTTTGGTCTCTTCTGCGGCGGCACGTCGCCCGCCATCGTCAGAAACAATGCGTCGGTAGTTGCTTTGCGGTTGACGTTGACGAGCAAACTCTCGCGAACGTCTTCGATCTGAAGTATCCAGTCTGACGCACGGCTCGGATCCATTTGCTGGCTGATCTTCTCCAACTCAGGCGCCAGGTCTTCGTTCACCAGCAGTTCGGGTTTTACCCCCAACGACAACATCCATGCGTCGCGAATCAACGTCTCGAGCACGTCGAGCCGTTCTTCAAACTCGTCTTTGTACTGCGCTTCGTTGAGTTGTTCGGCTGAGCGAAGTAGTTGCGCCCGGTCATTTGTCATGACGAGCGCGTTGAGCACGCCGAGCATTGCTTTGCGTTGCGACGTGAAGGTGACCATGTCGTTCAACAGCGCGCGTCCGATGCTTCCGCCTGCGGCACGGGCACGCAGTTTGGCGGTTTTGTTGTCCGCGAGTTTGTTCTTTAGCAGGTGACTTTCGATCTCGGACGGCGCGAGCGGCGCGAATCGGATCATCTGGCAGCGCGAAAGGATCGTCGGCAACAACATCGTCGGCCGGGCGGTGATCAGGATTAGATGCGACGTCCGTGGCGGCTCTTCGAGCACTTTCAAAAGTGCGTTGGCAGAGGCGTCGTTGAGCTTGTCAGCCTCGTCGATCAGAAACACGCGAGCTTTGCCGTCAAACGGGCGGAAGTTTGCTTCCTTTTCGATCTGTCGCATCTGCTCGACACGCAAAACGCGCTTGGGCGCGACGACCAGTCCGACGTCGCGATGATCGGTCCAGATGATCTGCGTCCACTCATCGGCGTCTTCTCGTTCCGGATAGTTCAACTTCGCGATCCGCACACACGACGGACATACGCCGCACGCTTCGCCATCCTTTGGCGTGCGGCAGTTCAACGCCCGCGCCACTTCTAGCGCGAACCTTTTCTTGCCGACGCCCTCTTCGCCGGCAAAGAGCAGCGCGCCCGGCAGACGGCCGGAGGCGATCATGCGCTTCAGTGCGTCTTTGACGCGTGCGTTGCCGGTTAATTCACTAAACATTCAACAAGTGGCCTCGACTTCTTAAGAACGGAACGATGATTTGTTTGACGTGTTCGTGGGTGCGTTCGACTGGGCCACTCGTGTCGATCACTTTTATGCGTTGCGGTTCTGCCGCGGCGATCGACAAGTAGGCGTCGCGCACGCGCGCATGAAACTCGGCGGCTTCAATGTCGAGACGATCGCGCGCGCCTCTCGCTGGGTTCTTGCCTGACGAACGTCGCGTGGTACGGCTTGTCGATTCGTCAATCGAAACGTCAAACAGCAACGTCAGGTCGGGTTTCAACCCGCCGGTTGCGAGTTGCACGATCTGGGAAATGAGTTCGGGAGGAAAGCCACGTCCGGCGCCTTGATATGCAACGGTTGCATCCGCGTAACGGTCCGAGATCACCACGGCGCCCGTTTCCAGCGCGGGCGTGAGTTTGCGTCGCACGTGTTGCGCGCGATCGGCTGCGAAGACGAGCAGCTCGGTTAACGGGTCGACTTCTTCGAGAGCGTCGAGCAGTGCTTCACGCAGTCGCAGGCCGAGAGCGGTTCCGCCGGGTTCACGAGTTACGACGGCCTCGCAACCGCGTTGACGCAAAAAAGAATTCAGGAGCTTTAGTTGGGTCGATTTACCGCTTCCGTCGATACCTTCGAAGGTAATGAAAGTTCCAGGCACAAGTCCCTCTGGGTTGGGATTTTCTGAGGCGGTCGTGAGTATCCCACCGACGCAGTCGGTGTTTCGTTCTTCTCTGTGTCTCTGTGGTTAATTTTCCTAAGCATCAGTGAAACCACAGAGGCACAGAGACACAGAAAAGCTTTTGGAGCAAAGCCTACGTCACAACCGCAAACAATCCCCACCGAACGCAGTCGGTGGTTCGTTCATACATAACCTAGATGTAGCCGAATGTCACGCGCCATGCGAGCTTGCATCGTCGGCGCGAACTTCGCGGGTGTCAGGGTGCGGATGCAGTTCGCCGGTGGCCCGCCGCGACTGGGAAATCGTCGAAATGGCGTGTTTGAAAATGAGCTGTTCCTGGGCGCCGGATTCGAGCAGGACCGAAAACTTGTCGAAACTGCGGATGCGTCCGGTGAGCTTGGCGCCATTCAATAGATAGACCACTACAGCCGTTTTCTCACGACGTACAGTGTTGAGAAAGGCGTCCTGAATATTCTGCGGTGCCTGTTTGCCGTCCGACATTTTTGAAGCCCGGTATGGATCCTGTTAAAGCGCGTTGGTTGCAATCAGATTACAACACGGCCTCATGACTTACAAGAGTTAGTTCGAGATGTGAGAGAAAGATGATTATTTGGACTGTGGTCCATCCGCAAGTGCCGCCAAAACGGAGGCCAAAACGTTCTTTTCCTCACCAAAACCGTCGAACCACTCGACTCCGGCTTCATGGCGAAACCATGTCAATTGCCGTTTGGCGTAATGCCGCACGTCGAGTTTTGTCTGTTCGATGGCGCTCACGAGGTCGCGTTTGCCCTTGAGGTACTCGACTACGCGGCGATAGCCGTGGGCGCCGAGGGCGTTGGAATTGGGCGGAACGCCTCGGTTTAGTAGGTCCTGGACCTCCTCTACGAGGCCCGCGTTGAAGTGTATTTCGGTGCGCCGGTTGATGCGTTCGTAGAGGTCAGCGCGTGGTGGGTTTAGTGCGAGAATCCTAAGGCGCCGGGAGCTTTCGTGTGCTTCGGGACGTTGGTCTTTCTGGTCCACGATCGAACGTCCGGTTTGCAGGTAGACTTCGATGGCGCGTTGCACGCGCGGCCAGTCGCGTGGGTAAAGCTGTGCGGCGGCGCGCCGGTCGAGCCGGCGCAAGACGCGATGGAGGTGTTCGGCGCCGCGGTTTTCGCGCATCGTGTTCAGTCGGAGGCGAAGTGATTCGTCGGTTTGGGGGCTGATGAAAAACGGATTTCGCAGCGCGCGTAAATAGAAACCAGTGCCGCCGACGAGTAGCGGAATCCGGCCGCGGCTTTCGATTTCTTCGATCTTCTTCGCCGCCTCGCGTGCCCATTCGACAGCGGTGTAGTTGATCGCCGGCGGGACGAAGTCGATCAGGTGATGCGGGATGCCTTGGCGTTCTTCGATTGGAACTTTGGCGGTTGCGACCTGAATCTCCTGGTAGACCTGAACGGAGTCGCAGTTGATGATCTCGCCGTTGAACTGTGAGGCGACCTCGATCCCGAGCGTACTTTTTCCTGATGCTGTCGGTCCGACAATCGCGATAACAGGACTCTGAGTTGTCTCTTCCGTCACGTACCCGAGGATAGCACGCGCAAGATCGCCACCACCCAGATGAGTGCGAGTAGCAGCAGTCCGCCGATTATCTGGTTACGTGAGAACCGCACTAGTGCCACGGAGCCAGTTTGAATATCGCGCTGACCTTCAACGTAAACCCGGGCAGCAGCGGTGAAGTGATTTCGTCGCCGTTTTTGGCTATCCGAATCTGCGCGAGCGTAGTACTGCTGAGATGAAAGATGGTGACCGATCTGTTTTCCGGGTCAACTATCCAATATTCCTGCACGCCGTACTTACCGTAGAGTCTGCGCTTGGCTTTCACATCTCTCGCGCGGTTTTCGCTCCCGGGCGAGACAATTTCGACCACCAGTTCCGGAGCCGCAACGAAACGATTGTTTCCCACGATAGTGTCGAACCGTTCTTTGCTTGCAAATACCAAGTCGGGAACCACAGCGTTGTAGTTGCTAAAGACCGCACCGGATCCAGGCGCAACAATCCCAATAGGATTCTGTCGCAAGTAGTTGCCTAGTTCTAGTTGAAGATTATGGAGCACAAGCTGGTGAGGAAGTCCTGGTGCACAAGACACAAAAAGCTCTCCTTCGATGAGTTCATAGCGCTTGCCATCGTCGTCGGGAAAGGCGTCGAGGTCCGCGACGGTCATGAGGTGTTTGATATTTGAGGCCATACGAATACCCTTAAAGCTAACTCATTGGAGGCAGGAGCTAATAATACACTACGACAAAGCGATCCGGGCGATCAGCATAATGACCCAGCAGACGATGTCGAAGATGGCCAGAACTTTGGCGCCGACAGCTAAGCCGCGTGAGTCTTTGGCGACTTCGTACATGTCGATGGTCTCGATCGCACTGTTGGCTTTTCTGAAAGCGATGATTCCCAAAATGAAGCCGAAGCAGAACAACCCGACGATACTGAGAATGAGCGCGTTCTTGGCATCACTCTTGGCTTCCTGAGCTTTCGATTCCAGTACGTGTGGGGGATAAAGCGAACTACCTTCTACTGGCGTTGGTGGTGGCGGTGGGATAAACGGAGCATCCTGTTCTTGTGACACAGTCTTTTTTCCTTTGGGGTGAAATAGAAAAGCACTTGTCAATACATCCGCGTGAGTTCAATACCCGTGTAGTAGGCTTTCAAAATCTGTTCGTAGGACCAACCCTGTTTCGCTAACCCGTAAGCGCCGACCTGGCATAAGCCGACGCCATGACCCCACCCGCGCCCGCTAAACACAAATGAAGTAATACGCCCGCTGTCGTCGTACTCGCGATCGATTACAAAGAGCTGCTCGCGCAGGCCCAGCGCCGAACGAATGCGACCGCCGCGAACATGCGCCGTGCCGCCCGTGCCGACGATCTCCAGATCGGTAACCCGGTGCGACGAGCCTCGTGAAATTACACGCAGATCGACAATCTGTCCAATGCCGCGTGCGGCTCGCGCCAGACGCGCCTGAACCTGGCCTAACGAAAGGTTGTTGGTCCAACTCGAAAACGGCGAGAAGCGATCGGCGGCCGCGCCGTTTGGCGCCGGTTTCACTTCGAGAAAGTCGATCTGCCCGTTTGCTGCGAGGTGATAGGTAACCGGCTCGCCACCAACCAGCGTTACTGACGACACCGCGTAAGGACGTTCGCCAAGCTGTCGAAACAAAAACGCGTCCGGGTTAATTCTGATCGACTGATCTTTTCCTTTCGTTGAACGGAGAATTAACTGCCCTTCGCTCGCGGGGCGGGCGTTTGCTTTTTGCAGCCGCAACAGATCGCGAGCTTCGAGGATGCGCGCAACGGCGTGCAAGATACGTGCGCGCGACAAGGGCATTCGCGG
>DATNJO010000401.1:0-4388 GCA_035603895.1 Pyrinomonadaceae bacterium | reverse complement strand
CTCGATCGACTGGCAATAGGATCGTTCGCCGGTAAGTCGGGTTCCTTTTTGATCAATGATTCGCCTGCTGGAGAATCAGCCACTATGATCTTCCCTCCGCCTATGTCATATATTGAACCAGGGAGTCACCCACACGTACTTAATCGTCAACGCTAAACGCAAGATCAGTTTCACCGGTAACGCGAGCAGCACACTGACTGCGAAAAACTGGAACGTCAGATACTGCAACAGACTCGTCCGCGCCAGTAGTTTCTGCTCAAACGCATCCTTTGGAAATAACCGAAGCGGCCGGAATGTGATCTTCTTGAAGTCGACAGTCATCAGCCAGTGGAAGAAGAGCGCCCCGACGATGTAGAAGCCGGTAACGACAATCATTCCGAAGATAAACTTGAACGGATCGTGCGCGAGAAAACCAAGATGCAACGTCTTGCCGATCGCGCTCGTGGCGATCATGTCGTGCAGGTCGACGTTTTTATCAAACACGACCGCGTTGTGATCCCACGTCTGCCCCGGCCAGAACCAGATCCAGCCCGGACCACGAATAAACGTGCCGATCACAATCAATATGATCCACTGCGCAAAGCCGGCGCCAAACATCCAGAGCGCAAACCGCCGCTGCCGCAGTGTGTAGTAACCATTGCCGAGTGGGTTCGAATCGACGTACGGAAACGCCATCAAGCCGACCATGATGATCGACGGCATGACGACGCCCGCGATCCACGGATCGAAGTAGACCAGCATCTCCTGCAAACCGAGGAAATACCACGGCGCTTTCGACGGGTTCATCGTCAGGTTTGGATTCGCGGGTTCTTCAAGCGGCGCGTTGAGTGTGATGGACCATATAAAAAGAACCACCGTAACAATAACGGTGGCCAAAAATTCGACGCGCACGAGATAGGGCCAGACGTGAAGTTCGCGTGCCCAACCCGGCCGCCACGGTTCCACTTTGCGATGATGCGTCTTGGCGAGCTTGGCGTCCCCTTCGAGCTCTTCGATGAGACGATCGTTTGCGACCGCCTGCCTGATGCCCATCCACGTGAAAATCGGCACGAGCAGAAGCATCGCGACGATTGGAATATTGTCGGGCGTCGACGAGATCACCCAAAGCTGATGCCAGTCTGAGACGTTAATCGCCCAAAGCCCGACGATCAGCAGTAGAACAACCAGCACGGTCCACTTGTTAACGAATCGTTTCATTCTGTCCGCGTCATCCGTGTGTCTGTATGGCCTACTTCTTCTTCACCGCTTTCATTTCGGATTCGAGCACTACGGGCGCAGGGCCTGAGATGCCGCCGTCCTTACGTATGCGCCAGAAATGCACCGCCATAAATATCGACGCCACGAGTGGAATGCCGATGCAGTGCCATATATAAGAACGCAGCAAGGCATTCGAATCCACGATCGAGCCGCCCAATAACCCAAACCGCACGTCGTTGTAAGCCGTTAAGCCGAGCTGCGGGCCAAACGGACCTTCGTGACCCAGCATCGGTGTCGCGCGCGCCATGTTCGTACCCACGGTCACCGCCCAGAAACCAAGCTGATCGTCCGGCAACAGGTAACCCGTAAACGAAAGCAGCAGCGTCAACACCAGCAACACCACGCCAACGCACCAATTAAACTCGCGCGGGCGCTTGTACGAACCCGTCAACACGACGCGAAACATGTGCAACCACGTGGTGATCACCATCAGGTGCGCCGCCCAGCGATGCATGTTGCGCAACAGTTTGCCAAACGGCACGTCGTGCTCGAGATAGAGAATGTCGCGAAAAGCGTCAGCCTTCGTCGGGTGGTAATAGAACATCAACAACACACCGGTGAAGGTCAGCACGATAAAGAGATAGAACGTGATGCCGCCCATGCCCCACGTGAACGGATAGCGCACTGCGTCGCGATTGATCTTCGCCGGGTGCAGGTGCAGAAAGACGTTTGAAAGAATCGCGAGCGAACGGTTACGCGGATCCGAACGGTCATGCGAAACGCGGAAGATCGACTTCCAAAGCTGCGTTTCCTGCGGATCCTTGTATTCCTTCGCCTCGTCGATCGCGCGGTCTTTGAGCGCACTCGTGCCCTCTTTGACCTTCTCAAGCATGCTTTTACTACGGTCTTCTTCGCCGGTAGTTAGCTGCTTCGTCTCTTTCGGATCATTGTCCATGTGTAAATTCGGGGCTCACACCCTGATAAAAGCGTCGTCTGCTTCATCTTCAAAGTGGTTAGTGCCGCCTTTCGGCCATTCGAAAAGCCTGCCGGTGTTAACCACAATCTGCCCTTCCGCATCGAGTTTCACCTGCGCACGGTCCATCGGGCGCGGCGCGGGGCCCTCGAAGTTGATTCCTTCACTGTCATAACCGCTGCCGTGACACGGGCACTTGAACTTGTTCTCGCTGGCTTTCCAGTCAGGCGTGCAGCCGAGGTGCGTGCAGCGCGCATAGATCACGAAGAGACGATCGGAGGTGCGCGTGACCCAGATGCGGTACTGCTGTTGCCATTTTGTATCCACGCCGATGGCGTAGTCGCCCACAGGCCCGATACGAAAAGTGCTGGATGGTTCGAGAATGGAACGCGGCAGGAAGAACCGCACGAACATGAGGAAGAAAGTGATCAGCGAACCGGCGACCGTCGCCCAGACGATGCGGCGGCGCATTTTGTTCACCGGCGGATCAGAAGTCGTCTCGACCGTTTCCACCGGTTTGGCCGGCGCCGCAGATTTTGTCGGCACGTTTAGCGCAGTGCCTGGTCGAGCGGATATTTGATCGGCTTGACTATCCAAGTCGAAACCTCCGTCACTTCAATTCCTATGTGGGCGTTGCGAACTTCCGTGGGTACACTTCGACATAAGCTAGCAGAGAGCCGAGTATACAAGTCCCCGAACTACAGGGATCACTCTCTGCGCAGAAAAGCAAATTATTTGCTTAAACATGAAGAGCGCCGCGCCTATCAAAAACAATATAATGTGGTCGGCGTGACATTTATACCTGTTTCGCGATTGGTGCGCAAGAAATTTTACGGCAAATTCGGGCGCTAACACCCAGCCCTAGGGAGTTGTTCGTTGACCAAACCTCATGTAATTGTTTATTCACGACCCGGCTGTCATCTATGCGATGACGCCAAACTCGCGATTGAGACCTCCGGCTGTAGCGATCGCTTCACCCTTGAAGAAGTCAATATCGAATCTGATGACGAGCTACTCAGAAAATATCAGTACGACATTCCCATAGTGCTGATCGATGGAGTTGAGGTGTTTCGGCATCGGGTCGATAAGGATCAGTTTAGAGGATTAGTTCAGGTGAAGTTCCACGGCTAGTTGATCGATCGTCTCAACCAGCCGGGTGCGTTCGGTTTCCGAGCGCGACTCGCGGTACGCCATCACCAGCTCCTTTAAATTGGCGAACTCCTTGTACAAGCCTGCGTTCTCGATTGGCGGCGTGAGATAGGAGATCAATTCCGCGTAAGAGCGGCGTTTAGCGATCGAACCTTCGGAAGGATTGTTGACGCTGTAGACGTAGAAGTTTGGCAGTTCGCCGATGAGGCGATCCGGCCAGCACTCGCCGGAGAGTCCGATCTGTTTGCCGGGCATGAACTCGAGCGAGCCGTGCGTGCCGAAGTGAATCACGCCGTCGGCGTTCAGGACTTTCGACAAGTACGTATAAAAAGCCATGAAGCTGTGGGTCGGTGAACCGCTGTGCGCCATCATCAGGCGCATCGGATCGCCTTCGTAACCAAAGGTCGGTTGCACGCCGATGAAGATGTTTCCTAGCTGAAGACCTTGTATCCCTATCTTACTCCCCACCACGCCCCAATCCTTTTCCACCTCTTTGACGTGCGGACAATGGCGTCGGTATTCATCAACGTTCATCGTGTAAGCGACATTTGCCGTAGCTCCAAACTCTTCGGAGTTGCCGCCGAGTAACCGCTCTCGCAAGTCGTCTGCATCGTGCGGCACTTCAACTCGATAACCCTCCGCACGCATTCTGATCAGTAGATCGTAGATACCGGGAAACACGTCGAGGTCTGCGGCGGTGCCGATGTTGCCCTTGCTTGGCGGAAAGCAGAACAGAATGATTGCCAGCCTGACTTGATCGCGCGGCGCGGTTTGCAGGTTGTGCCAACGTTTCAAACGACGCGCGAACCGTGTGCAGCGATCTTCAAGAGCGATTGGTTCTTGTCCGCGGCTCGGGATGCCGCCATAGACGAACGGTTCTGTGGCGCCATCGATCTCGGGAATAGCGATCTGCATGCCGGCTTGAATCGGATTTAGACCAGTGGCTGAATCGTTCCAGGCTTCGATGGTTTGTGTGTCGAGGCTGACGGCAGAGCGATACGGAAGATTTAGCTGTTTGAGAAACGCGGAAGCGGCGGCGCTGTCGTTCATGGCGGGGCCACCAACGAAA
>DATNJO010000400.1:0-4433 GCA_035603895.1 Pyrinomonadaceae bacterium | reverse complement strand
CGTCTTCGACTCCTGACCCTTTTCCGGGCGCCGCAGCAACGAATGAAACGCGTGCCGGTTCAACGCTTCAGTCAAAGGATCCATTTGGACCAGTAACTCAAGTTGATCGCGCGCCTCTGTTAGCTTTCGGTTTGCGTGTTCGACTTCATGACGAACGCTTTCCATCAGGACCATCACCGTGCCGAAGCCGAGTAATATCTCGAACAGTAGATCGAACACCGAGGTGTACTGCAAATAACTCGTTGGCACTGTGACTCCCCACAGTCCTTTGCGTGCGCCAAAGACCGGAACGTAGTGCACGAATCCGATCGTCAAGAGCAACAACGCGGTGGACATCACGCGAATGCCGGCGCTGGGTTCGTCTGACTTGAAACCTTTGCGGAGTGTGATGAACGCCGTCGCGAACAACGCCGCCACGATAGATGCGTGAATCATGAACAGGTCGTTGAAATCACGCGACGCGTACGGCAGGACAAATGCGATTGCGAAAGCGGGAATGAGTGCGTAAGCGTGTCGCTTTTGGAGTTTCGCGCCACTGACCTGATTGCGGCAACCGGCGATGAACAGCAACCCGAAGAGGTATTCACCAAAGAAGTAAACGGAGTAAAAGAGTCTTTGTGCCGGGAAGAGTCGAAAAACGATTAAAAGACTAAGCAGTGCAACGGACAGACTGGCCCACGACGCGGTCCAATATCTTAGAGACGCGCTCTTGATCGTCGACCGTATGAAAAGTGACAGCAGAGTTAGGAGGAGGATGCCTATACACTGAATAGCCAAACCGACATTCGAATCCATGAACGGGACCTCGTCTAGGGAAGAACGAGCTGGGACAAATGGAAAGCTTCTGGGCTGGAAGGTCTTTAACTAAGGCGGGTAAGGTGACCTGCCGCCAATGATTCTAGCCGAGGCGGGCCACCGAGGCCAAGACTTTTCTATAAATCCGTGTGAGTAATCAGGTTAGCCATTGCAGCACCTCTTCTTCGCCGCTCGTGCGGGTGCCGCCGACGACGTGAATGAAGTACTCCTCGAGCGAGACTGGCCCGGTGCCGTCGCCTTCGAGGCGGATGCCTTTGCGGAGTTCGTTGAGCGAGCCGGAAGCGAGCAGTTTGCCCTGCGCGATGATGGCGATGTCGGTGCACAAGCGTTCGACGATTTCGAGCACGTGCGAAGTGAGAAACACAGTCAACCCGCGAGTGGTGAGTCGCGACAAGAGATCTTTTAGCGTGCGCGACGCGATCGCGTCTACGCCTTCGAACGGCTCGTCGAGAAAAAGTATTTCCGGACGATGAATCAGCGCACACGCGAGCGAGAGTTTCTTCTTCATGCCGTGCGAGTATTCGATGATCAACTTCTTCGGATCGTCCTGTAGCTCCATCAACTCGAGCAGCTCTTTCGAACGTTGAGAAATCTCTTCGCGGCCGAGCCCGTACATGCGTCCCGTGAACGCGAGCATCTCCGCGCCCGTGAGCCGCTCGAACAAGTTGAGATCTTCAGGCACAACGCCGATTCTGCGTTTCACTTCGAGCGGTTGCTCTGTGATATCAAAACCCAACACGCGCAACTTGCCACTTGTCGGCGCAAGCAATCCTGTCAGCATCTTGATCGTAGTCGATTTACCGGCGCCATTCGGCCCGAGAAATCCGAAGAAGCTCCCGCGATTCACTTGCAGGTCGATATGATCGACCGCGACGAAGTCGCCAAACTGTTTGACGAGCGCGAAAGTCTCGACCGCAGGTGTTGCAGGAACCGAAGCTGGTGTTGCAGGAACCGATGACATACGGTTCTTGTACGTGGTTTGGGTTCGGAGTTCAAGTGTCGGCTAAATACGACACAAGAATGAAGATGAAGAAGGAACGAGAAGAAATTTGTTGTGTTTAAAATTTTGTATTGACATGGACCAAAGTCGTGACCTTACTAGTTTCAGTGGTGCCGAAATGAAGTTCCGCAGTTCTTCTTTGACCAAGGGATTGCTAGTTCTCTTGATTCTTACCACCGCCGCCGGCTGCGGCGATGAGGAAAGCAGGCGAGAGTTAGAAAATTTGCGTCAGATCGCCGCTGATACGTCCCTTTATCCTGGATTTGTTCAGTTGAGGAATTCGGAGTATCAGAAGACGAGCCATGCAAGCATCGTTCGTTGTTACTCGGTCCGGGCAAACGATGACGACGTTAAGCGCTACTACACTCAACTGTTTGTGTCGAGAGGCTGGGCGCGCCCTGAGGAAGAACAATTACACGGATTTTATCCGGAGGGTAGCTACCGGCTTACATTTCGAAAGGGCGCGTATGCGATTGAGCTCGTACATAGTGCGCTGACTGACCCCACTGGTGAGTGTAACTATTCTCTTACTTATTTTTGGAATCCACCCACGCCACTGATATAGAGCGTATGAGGTTGCGATGAATCTCAGAAAGAATATAGGTGTCAGGATGACGAGTATCTATCTTGTCGTTTCGATAGCTCTAATTAACTCCTGTGCATTTTCGGCGAAACCAATTTATTTCGATAAGGAGATAACCGTAGCAGAACGAGCTGCCTCTCGGTTCCATGAGTTGCATAACCAGCAGAACTTCCGTGCCATCTATGACCTTCTCGATAAGCAGTCTCATCCAAGCGCCCCTGAAAATGTCTTGTCCGAAATCAGAGCAAACTATGACAAGTTGGGCCAATCTTTGGAGTCGCGCCTGGTTGAAAAGAAAGCATTTCCGAGTCCTGGCCCTGGATATACCTCTCGGGTGAAGCTTGCTTACGAGACTAAGTTCGAAAAAGGCGATTGGACTGAATTCTTTGCCTGGAATATCCGAGACAGTAACGAAGCCATGTTAGTTGAGTACCTCCTGGAACCTACAACCAGGTCACCGAATCGATAGGCATTGATCATTAATGCATCACACGTCAACCGCGCAAAGGCCTCGCGCATCGTCGGGCCGCACATACTCGGGAATTACCAACCGGTAAATCAGCCGTGGCCCGATTTACTGAACAGATGATGGAGAATTTTTCGCAACAGACGGCTGAGTGCCTTAACAGCTCCGGGTGGTATCCGAATCGGGCGTCACGCTCAACAACGATAGCGTAGTCTCCCTTAACGCAGCAATTCTTTCGCATCGTCAGCGCGCACATACTGTGGGAACTCGCGGTGCGTGCTCATCAGGAAGGCGTTGGAGCTCGATTGGAGTGCGTTGCCGTGTGTGGCGTAGAGACGGACGAAGCGGCCGAAGGGGGACCAGCCGTAATAATGGCCGTCTTTCAGGCTGATGAGGATGTCGGCAGTGTGCTGGACGCGCGGGGTGAAGAGTGATTTGTAGATGTTGGGGACCGCGTCGGGGTATTTGTGTCCCGCGGTTTCTGCAAACCATGCTTTATCGGTTTTAAATCCGTGGTCCAAACGGCCTAACTCCAGCGGGTCTCCGCTGACAACCACGTACTGTAACTTGTCCGACTGATGTGCGATGCGCGCCTGTCCGCGATCACTCTCAATCACAACTTCACTACCATCTCGATAGACGGCAAAGTCAACGCCCGTGATTTCCGCACTTGCGCGCGCGATTTCCGGAATCCTCTGATCGTCGCGGCAATAAACAGCAGCATAGCTGCAAAGGCCAAACGCCGGTACCACGACTTCAAACCCTCTGCGCTCCAGATCCGACTTGAGCGGCGCGCGGCGATTCTCTTCGAGGTTCATGCCGTGATCCGAGAACATCACGATCTCAGTCTCGGCGCCGGCGTAAGTGCGGATCTCTTTGAGAATCTTGTCCAGCGACTCCAACGCAACCCCAAGACGCGCCGGCCCCTGGCTGTGCAGCAAACCATCCGTTGCTTTCAGAAACGCAAAATAATCGCGCGTCTGCGGCGCACTGCGAAAACGTTCGCGAAACTTCTGCATGTCCGCGCGCCAAATCTTCTCCGGCGCCACGTAGATCAGAAACTCAAACGGCAGCGGCTCCTGGTAATCGAGATCGTCCATGTACGACGACGGAATCTTGTCCGGGGTGCGGCGTCCGAGATACTTGCGAATCCCGCCACGAAGTTCGCCCGCGGATCGATCGAAGTAGAGACTCTCGTAACCCGCCGGCGGTGTCGCGCCAAACATCGCCGACAGCGCCACGTTTGTCATTGTTGGAAACGGTGAGAGCAGTCGCGTGGGTGGTCCAAACGCGTCGAACAGTCCCCGGTGGCGAGCGGCTTCGATCAGTTTATGAGGCACGCCGTCAAGACACAGCAGCAAGCGCCGCGGACGCGTCTCACTTGAACGACCATTACTTCGACCCTTGGACATGTAATTTCACCCCCGGCAAAACGCACTGCACTCGCGTTCTAACTTCGAATACCCGATCTCGAATCAGTTAGTGCTCACATCCGGCGACCGCGCAACCGCTTCAGCCTTGTACGCCTGTTTCATACCGCGCTTCGCTTCCTCGTGCGCGTCGTAAAC
>DATNJO010000399.1:0-4993 GCA_035603895.1 Pyrinomonadaceae bacterium | reverse complement strand
CTCGCGAAATGCTTCCTCGCCGGCCACTCGTGCCGCTAGCATTTCATCCTCCGCGAAAGAAACTCCCTCCAACACCAAACAGCCCGCGCAAAAAACCTCCGCGCGCGAAACATAACCCGGCAACTGTCCTTTAAACTCTCGCGGCAACGTGCGGATCGCATCACCCAACCCGAGCATGATCGCCTTGCTACCTTCATTCACTTTGCCGCTCGTGTAATCGAGCGTATCCATCGACACGTTGGAAAACACAAACAGATCCGTTTCGGGCCGGAAGCGTTCCAACACGTGCTCCAGCAACCGCGGAAAGTCCTTCAAATCCTGCGGTGTGTCGGTGAGTAGCAGAAACTTCGTCAACGAGAGCTGGCCTTCACCGAGGATGCGAAAACCGGAAACAAGCGCCTCGCGCCCGTATCGCTCCTGCACAACCGCTGCCGCCAACGAATGAAATCCCGTCTCTCCGTATGTCCATAAATCACGAACCGACGGCATCACGAGTGGAAACAACGGCGACAACAACTTCTGCAAGTAATCGCCAATGAAAAAATCTTCCTGCCGCGGTTTGCCCACCACCGTTGCGGGATAGATCGCATCGCGACGATGAATCACGGCGTTGCAGTGAAACACGGGATAGTCGTGAAGTAGTGAGTAATAACCGTAATGATCGCCAAACGGTCCTTCGGGTCTTCGCTCGTGAGGCGACGCGTAACCGACCAAAGCAAACTCCGCTTCCGCAGCGATCCGGTGCTGGCCGCCGATCGGGTTCGCTGTCATTTTCAACTTTTCACCTGCAAGCAACGACGCCAATACCAACTCGGGCACGTCTTCCGGCAACGGCGCGATTGCGGCGAGAATCAACGCCGGTGGACCACCGAGAAACACTGTTACCGGCAACGGTTGGTTCAACCTCTCCGCTTCGTGGTAATGAAATCCCCCGCCCTTTTGTATCTGCCAATGCAATCCTGCGGACTGCCCGTCGTAGATTTGCATGCGATAGATTCCGAGGTTGTGCTTTCCCGTGATCGGGTTCTCAGTGTAGACGAGCGGCAGCGTAATGAACGGTCCACCGTCCTCTTGCCACGTCGTGAGCACTGGCAACTGATCCAATCGCGCAGGTTTGTCAATCACCTGTGTAATTGGCGCACGCGTCGTGTTCCTCGTTCCGAGTTTCAGGAGATCGCGACCCAGCGAACGGTGCTTCCAAAGTTCGGCTGGCTTCGGCGGCAGCAATGATTCAGCAATATGAACCGCATCGCGCACAAACGCTTCCGGCTTTGGACCAAACGCGATGTCAATGCGCCGCTCAGTGCCAAACATGTTCGTCACCACCGGAAAGCGACTTCCCTTCACGCGTTCGAACAACAGCGCCGGGCCGCCTTCGCTGATGACGCGACGATGGATCTCCGCCAGCTCGAGGCAGGGATCGACCTCGGCTTTTATCGTGATGATTTCGTTTTCTCTGGTTAGTCGATCTAGAAATGTGCGCAGGCTCGGATGCATCTAGGGTTTGTCCGCCGCCTTTTCAACTGTTCGTGGACGCGCACGCGTTGCCGCTGCCGGTTCGCTCAAGCGCTTCTCGATCTCGTCGTGAGCGATCTCGGCTGCTTCGGCGACGTAAGGTTGGTGCGATTCGCGAAACGGCTTGATCAGATCGAGCGTTTGGGCGTCGCCGATGTGCGCGAGTGCTTTGAGCAAACCCGCGTTCACGCGCGGTGCGTTGTTAGTTCTCTTGAGGAATGGATAAAGATCATTCGGACTTTCCAACTCTGATAAGTAACCGATGGCTTGGTCCTGTCGGCCTGAGTCGAGATCCTCAACTATGCGGTACAGAGCTTCAGCTCGGCCCATGCGATACAAGGCCCAGTCGAGTGCGAGACGGACTTCTTTGTTTTTTTCCTGGTAGTGATAACCCTCGACTAGTTTGCGCTGATCGGTGGCGGCGAGGCGGGCGAGGGCTTCGGCACTGCGCCGACGTACGTTTGCGTCGAGGCTGCTGAGCCCTTTTGTGAACTCGGCGGGGTTGGAACGAGCGTCGACACCATCGATGTCGACAGTTTGAGCGTGCGTGGCGCTCCCGAAAGACACCAGGAGAGGGATCAAAACCGACAAAAAAGCCAATCTCACGGTCAAACGGATCTTCATTGCTGTTACTTCTTTCTCAGGAGAGCAGTGTTTAAATCAAGCTCCGTCACGGGAATTACTTCCACGTTTGGATACTTCTTTTGCAGCTCGGGGAGAAACAGCTTGGCATTGCCAACGATGATGATGTTACTCGTCTTTGCATCCAGACGCGTACCGGCAAACTTCTGCACGTCCGCGGTGCTGATGGCCTGTACACTATTTATGTAGCGATTGATTTCGTCCAGACTCAAACCATGCAGCGCCAGCGATGCGACCTGGCTCACGAGCCCGTTCACCGTTTCGAGGTTGCGCGAAAAGTTTCCGATCAAAACGGCTTTGCGCGGCGTCAGTTCGAGGTCAGCCGGCGGCGCACTCGACAACCGGCCAATCTCACCCAACAACAACTCCGCCACCTGAGCGCCCGACTCGTTCTTCGTCTGCGCCGAGGCGACGAATGGACCAACATCACGACGCGTGTCCAACTGGCTGCCCGCGCCATAACTCAACCCGCGCTTGATGCGAATCTCCTGATTGAGACGACCCGAATAACCACTCAAAACAGAATTCGTAACGATGCCGCGGAAGTAATCCGGATCGCGACGATTGATGCCGACCCGCGCGAGATATACCGCCGCTTGTCCGGCGTCCGGCTTGTCGATCACTACGACGCGTCCGGCTTTCGGCGCCGCCGCAGCGTCACCGCTCAGCGATGGCAACGGCGTAGTTGGTTTTGACCAGTCACCAAAATACTTGGTTGCCAGCGCGAAGCCGTCCTTCGCTGCGATGTCGCCGCCAATCACGACGATCGCGTTGTCCGGACGGTAGTAGCGGCTGTGCATCTTCGCGATGTCCGCCGCGGTGATGCGCGTCAATGATTCGGTCGTACCACTTAGCGGATGACCATACGGACTATCGCCGAACACAACACGCGCTGCGACAAACCGGGCGATCGAACCCGGGTCGCCAAGTGCGAGCGTCAGGTTGTCGAGATACTGCTGGCGCAGTCGTTCGACCTCCTCGCTCTTGAATGTCGGACGGCGAACGACGTCGGCCAGAATCTCCATCGCCTGCGGGATCTTCGTCGACATCACACCGACCTGCGCATACGACGAATCCCAGCGCGCGCCCGAGTCGAGCGATCCGCCAAGACTCTCAACCTCTTGCGCGATCTTCGTTGCGTCTCGGCTCTGCGTTCCTTTCGTTAGGAGGCTCGCAGTCATGTCCGCCAAACCGGCTAACTCAGAAGGATCGGCTTCACCGCCATTTTTAACCAGCAGTTGAGCCGAAACGAGTGGCGACTCGCTCCGCTCGATCACGATCACCCGTAGTCCGTTTGGCAACGTCTGTTCGGCTGGTTTGGGAAATGTTCCGGAACGTGGCGCCGCGGGTGGCGGAGGCGTGGCCTGCGGCGTTTGCGCGTGAGCGCCAAACGCAAAGATCAACAAAGCGAGAAGTGCGAGTAAACGATGTTTCATCGCCGCGCCTCCTTCGCCGGTTTCGCAGACTCGGGCAGGTAGTAGATCACCATCCGATTCTCATCCGTGAAATACTTCTTCATAACCCGCTGCACATCCGCCGCCGTGACCGCCTGCAAGCGTGCGAGATCCGTATTCACTCGCGCCGGATCTCCTAACAACACCGCTGCCTCGCCGAGCGCCAGCGCCTTTCCATTACTCGTCTCGCGTTGGCGTAGCTGGTCCGTGATGATCTGGTTCTTTGCTTTATCCAACTCAGCAGCCGAAACCGGCGTGTCCTGAAGCTTCTTGATCTCCGCCAACAGCGATTTCTCTGCGTCTTCAGGTTTTTTGGCGCCAGACAAAATCGCCAATATCACAAATAGACTCGCGTCTTCGCGCGTCTCCGCATTCGCATCGGCTTCAGCAGCTAACTGCTGCGTGTAAATCAGCGAGTTATACAACCGCGACGACTCACCTGCCGAAAGAATCGCATCCGCGACTCGCAGTGCATCCGAATCCGCATCTGCCTGTCTCGGCGTCAGGTAAGTCAGTCCGACTGCCGGAAGATCGTTGCTGCCGTACTCAGTGAAACGCGTCTCTTTTTGCCGGGCCGGTTCTTTAATGCCCACTCGCGGCAGCGGCCGGTTCGGTTTGGGTATGGGACCAAAATACTTATCGATCCACGCGTCGAGTTGCTTGGGATCGAAGTCACCGACGACAACGAGCGTCGCATTGTCAGGACGGTAATAAGTCGTGTGAAACTCCTGCACGTCCTGGAGCGAAGCGGCGTCGAGATCTTCAATGCTCCCGATAGTCGGCCGTTTGTACGGGTGTGCGGCAAAGGATTTCTGCTGAAGAAGATAAAAGAATTTTCCATACGGCGGCGCCAACACGCCCTGCCGATACTCTTCTTTGACCACGTCGCGTTCCGATTTGAAATTCGTGTCGTCGACATTCAGCCCCGAAAGCCGATCGGCTTCTGCCCAGATCAGAGTCTCGAGGTAGTTGGACGGCACGACTTCGAAATAAACCGTCACGTCGTCATTCGTGAAGGCGTTATTGAAACCACCAACGTCTTCCGTCAGCCGGTCCATCATCTCCGACTTCATGTTCTTCGTGCTCTTGAACATGATGTGCTCGAAGAGATGGGCGAAGCCGCTGCGGTTCTGCGGATCGTCCTTGGAGCCCACCCGGTACCAGACATGGATCGCGACCGTGGGCGTCGAACGGTCCTGGACGGAATAGACCTCCAGTCCGTTCGGCAGCACGCGGTGTTTGTACGCGATCGGAGGAATCGTGGTCGTCGCGGCCCCGGCGGCCGTGGCGATCAGGAGCAGCAGGGCTGTTCGAGCGAGACGCATAGCGCCGCATCATAGCGGCGTGCGATTGGCACGAGGGTTACGATCTCGCGACGGGGC
>DATNJO010000398.1:0-2513 GCA_035603895.1 Pyrinomonadaceae bacterium | reverse complement strand
CATCGACCGGTGCGTCGTTCATGTAATTTTGAATTCCCTGGCCAAACACGAACGCGAACCGGCCGGTGTCGTTCTCGCTAAACTTCACGTTGGAAGTGAAATTCAAACCGGCGCCGGTTTCCGTGCCACCGAGATCGAACGCATCGTTGAGCGTGTCAACCCACTTGATGCGTCTGAGCATTCCCGCCACCTGGAAGTAGCCCCAGTCTCTGGTGAACCGCACGTTGCCCGAGAGATCCGGCAAATCAAACTTGGGCCTGATGCCTGACAATTCAATGCGATCCTCAAACCTTCCCTGATCGGCACTTGCACCTGGACGCTCGAGCGCGATCGTCACCGCGTTGCGTCCCTTCAAAGGCATCCAGCGAAACTGCACGTTGCGGAAGAAGACCATTGAGTTCGGTCCCCAGTACTCAAGTGAGTTGGGAAACACGTCGATGTCCATGAACGGGCTCCACGTTTGGCCCGCGCCGAATTGGCCCAACTCGCCGTAAGCGTGGCGCAAACGAAACGTCGTTTGACCCGCATCGACGCCGGTGCCAAAGAGTTCAAACTCAAACTGTGTTTTCAATGGACCATACTTGGTCGGAGTGCTCGACTTAACTCCGAAGCGGCTCTGCCTTACGCCGTAGTAAACCTTTCCATTTGGAGCGAACTCGTTCGGAAACGAAGGCAGCTTGACGGGACGAATCACGTCGAACCAGTTCGGATCGTTTTGCTTGAACTGGTAGCCCGCATCGAGCATCGCGAAACCGTAGATCTCAAAGGTGCTTTCACCTTTGCTGTCGTCCTGTGGCTTCGCGGGTGGTGCGGGAGCTGTTTCTGCCGGTTGTGCGGGTGGTTGGGAATACGTCGCTTCGACAATGGCGGGAGCGGGAGCTTTCTTCTTTTCTTCAATCGCTCCGATCTGCGTTTTTAATTCCAGTACTGTTTGTTCGAGTTGTTGTAAACGTTTTTTTAATTGTTCGACTTCGGGTGATGGTGTTGTCGTTTCCGGCGTTTGTGCTGACGCCGAGCTAAGGTGAAACGAGAGCAAACCCGCGAGACACAACATGAAGATCGCGGGTGTTCTCCAGCTAAACGAAGTGGTCGTTTTCATTATGACGTTCTCCAACCGTTGTAGGGGCGGATGGTGGTGCTGCTGGTATCGAAATGTAGGAGCAGGGCGATAGGTATGAAACTGGCAAAAGTTACAGGTGACCGATACACGAGGGCTTCATAGACTCAGTTTGTAACTAATGAACTACCTCTTATGAACTATTTGAGCGTCACACCTTCTGATTACGAACTGACACAGGCGATAGCCAAAGGTGGGACTTCGAGTATCGGAGATCTCTACGAGCGGCACCGACAGAAGGTCTATGGGATCTGTTTGCAGATGACCAAAAACACAAGTGAGGCCGAGGATCTGACGCAGGAGATCTTTGTCCACTTGCTGCACAAGATTGGTTCGTTTCGCGGCGAGAGTCAGTTCAGTACCTGGTTATATCGAGTGACCACTAATCACGTTCTGATGCACTTCCGGCGCAGTAGTCGGCGGCGAGAAAGAATTCCCGACCTGCCGCCAAAGTCGAACGTCTCGTCCGGATTACAAGTTTTAGATCGAATCGCCATCGACGACGCGCTTGCGAAGTTGCCTTCCGGCTCGCGTTCAGTCTTTCTGAAGTTTGACATCGAAGGATACAAGCATGAGGAGATCGCCGGAATCCTCGGCTGCTCGGTCGGAAACTCCAAGTCGCAACTTCACAAAGCGCGCCGTAAATTAAGAAAACTGTTGCGTTATCGTTGACAGGATTCACAGAATTTACAAGAGGCAAAACGACTTCCTGAAATTCTGAAATCCTGTCAAACTAAAGCTTGCGCACGCCCATCAACTCGACCGCGCCAACTCCGTAACTCTCAATCTCGATCGAATTGTTTTCCAGAACTTTGATCTTGGCCGCGTAGATCAGTGCTCCCTTTCCTTCTTCTCTGCCTTTGTCGTTTTTCTTCAGATCGAGTTGCATGATCCCAAACGGATAATCCATCGATCGGCCGCCGGCATAGACCTCGAGAAAACCCATCGGGCGATCGCCGACTGCGTAGATGCGCCGGCCGCCTTCAATCGGATGCGAGCGAATGAGTTTGAAATCGTAGAACCCTACTCGTCCTGTAAGTCTTACTTTGCCGATCGTCTTGGCTTTTTCGAGCTGTTTGAGTAAGGACGGTGAGCCGCCTTCGATCAACGCCGCGGCCATTGTCTTTGCGTCGGCGTCGCTGGTGTAGTTGTTGACATACACATCAACGTTCACGCGCGCTCCGGCTCCGACCATCGCTGGACCAGCGCCGTGCGGCAAATAGGCCAGCGCTCCAAACTTCTCGCTCTTCGGCTTCTCAGGTTTTTGGTCCTGTGCCGGGGCGGGCAGCGATAGACTCAAAACAAAAATTCCCATCAGACATGAGGCGATAAGAAATCGTGCTTTCATCTTTTACTCCTTTTACCTGCGCTCATCGTTCGTTCTATGACTTCACCG
>DATNJO010000397.1:0-2525 GCA_035603895.1 Pyrinomonadaceae bacterium | reverse complement strand
CGTTCGCGATACTGGCGCACGACTTCCTCGACCATCGTGTCGGGATAGTAACTCCAGCGGCTTTGCTGATTGCCGAGCGCCCACATCGGCGGCAACGGCATGCGGCCAGTCAGATCCGCATAACGGCCGAGGACCTTCTTGATCGATGGTCCATAGAAGAAGTAATAGTTTACTTCGCCGCCCTCGGCGCCGAACCACGCGCGCTGTTGCGAAGAACGGCCGAAGTCGAAATAGCTGCGATAGCTGTTGTCGAAAAAGATCCCGTAAGCGTTACCGCGTTGCAGGCCGATGTAGAACGGGATGGTTTGGTAGATCGGGTCTTTGCCTTCGATGTAACCGGGCGTGTCGGAATTCCAGTTGACGAAGAAACTGCGACGCTTATCGAGGCGCGCGGCTTTTTCACCGAGGCCGTAGAAGTGTTCGTCGAAGCCGAGTTTCTTCGAGACCGCGACGAAACTACCGGCCTTCGGATCGAACATCATTCCGGCAAGCTGGCCCTGGGCGTCGTAACCCATCGGCCGTTCATCAGAATTGATTGGTTGGTGCGTCCGTGCGTCGCGAAACTCAATCAACAACGGCGAGCGACGCACCACAACTTCAACTTCATCCGTCGCAACAGTCACCGCTTCCGGCGTTTCACTAAGCGTCCAACGCGGCGTGGTCCAAGTCTCCTTCGCAATCGCCCATGAATGATCCCGTGCAGGGATCGGCTTCGCAAACGCGGCGCGCACACGAACCAAATCCGGCGCGAGAACTGTTAACCGCACCTCCGAGTTGCCGTTGCATCGAAACGTAACTGCATTCTCCGTCTTCTGAACACTAACTACGTTTCCGATCGGTTGCAGCGCAGTAATATCCTGCGCAGCGAGAGGCGTAGCTCCAAAGAGGAGATAAAGAAAAATTTGCAAACCAATTTTCAGTCTTTTCATCGCCTTTGGATCGCTCTTCTCATCGGTTTTCAGATCGCTGCGAGGCGCGCAGCACCGAGCAGCCCGGCGTCGTCACCGCACTTCGCCCTCTCAATCTTCACACGCGCGGCGAGCAGCGGAAACGCGCGCTCCTCCACTTGTTGCATCATGTCTCTCTCAAACAGATCCCAACCATTCACGACACCACCCCCGATCACGATCATCTCGGGATTGAGAATGTTGATGAGATTCGCGAGACCAATACCCAGATAAACACCCATGCGCCGAAAGATCTCCAGCGCCAATTCATCGCCCTTCAAACCCGCCGCAAAGATCGACTCCGCGGTTAAGTTCTGACTCGCGTGCAGAACCGACTCCGGATAGCGCGGGCTCGCTTCGCGCGTCATGCGCACGATCGCGGTGGCCGATGCGAACACTTCCAAACAACCACGACTGCCGCACGTGCACGCAACACCACCAAACGGATCGACACACATGTGCCCGATCTCCGCCGCCGCCCCGTCGACACCGCGCCACAATTCGCCGTCGAGAATAATGCCGCCGCCAACACCCGTGCCGAGCGTCACGCAGATGATCGTGCGGCAACCACGCGCCGCGCCCTGCCACATCTCGCCGACCGCAGCAGCGTTCGCATCATTTTCCAGAATCGCAGGCAGGCCGAGTTCGTTGGTCAACGCAGTTGCGAGTGGAAAACCGTCGAGACACGGAAGGTTCGGCGCCTTCACCACGATCCCTTCTTCAACCTTCACCGTTCCCGGAACGACTAACGACACCGCTTTCAGTTCGTTAGACGCTGGACCAATCTCACGCACTGCGTTAACAACAGCGCTCACGATATCATTCGGATCTGTTCCCTGCGGCGTGTTCTGTTTCGAACGAAAGTGGATCTTGCCATGCTCGTCCACAACGGCGGCGCGCAAGTGCGTCCCACCGAGGTCCGCTGCAAATATCAGTTTGTTAGAACCGTTGCTCATTTCGAAAGATACCGCTGTGCGACGACTGCCGGCGTCTCCAGGTTGCGGCCGTGCTTGAGATTGATGGCGAGACGGATGAATTGGGCCATGGACCACGCGAGCGGCGTTGCCGAGCCGGTACCCGCGCCGAACCTGAATCCGGGAGACGGCGAGTCGCTTCGATCCCACACTTGTTCGGGAATCATCATCCCGTCGTTCGTGAACCGCGACATCGTTTCGAGTCGACGCCGTGCGGCGATGAGATCGCCCGCCGCAATCTCATACTCGCCGCGTTCGCCATTAAGCAGGGTCCAAAGCCGTCCGATGCCATTGCGACCATCAAAGTCTGCGCCGCTCGGCGTCTCGCCGTAAGTATCATTGTTGTATCGATACCAGGCTTCACCAAACGGAGTCGCGACTTTAATGGTTTGATCCACTACTTTCAGCGCTTCAATTATCGCTTCATCCCTTCCTTGCTTTACTCCCAACCGCACCAACTCCAGAAACCCGGCGTCGACGCGAGACCTATCGATGAGTTCGATGTTACGCGCCCACTCGTCGGCGGTTTTGAGATAACTCTGAGCAGATTCTGTGTCACCGTTGAGCTTCGCAACTTCAGCGGCACAAACGAGCCCTGCAACCT
>DATNJO010000396.1:0-14108 GCA_035603895.1 Pyrinomonadaceae bacterium | reverse complement strand
TATGTCGTGTTGTCAGTCAATTACCGTTTGGGGATTGGTTACGGTCACGACTTTCACCAGGCGCCGAATGCGGGATCGCGGGGCGCGTCGGAGTATCAGGATGTGAAGGCTGGTGCGGAGTACCTGCAGCGATTACCACAGGTTGATGCGAAGCGCATCGGGATTTACGGCGGATCGTACGGCGGATTTCTGACGGCGCTGGCATTGGCCCGTGACTCACAACTCTTCGCCGCGGGCGTTGATATTCACGGCGTGCACAACTGGACAGCCGAACGCGCTGCATCGTTGCTCGAGGATCGTTACGAGAAGATTCCCGATGCCGAGCGCGCGCTTGACGTGGCGTGGCAATCGTCGCCGGTGTCGTCGATCAGCACCTGGAAGTCGCCCGTGTTGTTGATTCACGGCGACGACGATCGCAACGTGCGTTTCAGCCAGACGACTGATCTCGTGAGACGGTTGGAGAAAGCGGGCGTGACGTTTGAGGAGCTGGTGATTCCGGACGACACGCATCACTTCTTCCTGCACGCGAATATGGTGAAGGTGAATGCGGCGACGGCTGCGTTCTTCGATCGAGTGTTTGGGATGAGAGGACAATCAGAATGAAGAAGACGTTTGTTTTAGTGTTTGTGACGGTTCTGGCTTTCGTGGGGTGTTCGAAGCGTGGGACCAGTTCTAACACGAATTCCACGGAAAAAATTGATCAAGTCGAAAAGATCAAACCCGCGCCGGGAACGGGCAACGTGCAGGGCAAGGTGCTGTACAACGGCAAGCCGGTCGAGAACATTGACGTGAAGCTTTGCGAAACGTTTAGCCGGTTCTTGAGCGGCTGCGGTGGGAAGATCTTCACCGCCAAGACCGATAAGGACGGTGATTACGTAATCACGAACGTGCCGCCGAAAGAATACGAAGGTCTCACCGTGCGCATCTTCGACACTGACGGTTACGTGTTTGCAACGACCGGCATAGCAGGCATCAGCGCCACGAAGTACAACGTCGAAGCCGACAAGACGTTGTTCGTCAACCCCACGAATTTGTTCAAAGCGGATCTCAAACTCGTGAATCCGAAAGCCGGTTCTTCGATCAGCGATCCGAACGTTGAGTTCACGTGGGATGCTTACCCGGACGCAGCGTACTACAAACTAAGTCTCATTCCGGACAATCACATGAGTGAGTCGCGTTATTCCAATCAACGTGTGGATGGCACTTCGTTCAAGGCAACCAAGCCGCTGGAAAAGGGCGGGTATCAATGGAAGGTTGAGGCTTTCAACTCCGCGGATAAGAAGCTGTCCGAGAGCGACGACCGTATCACATTTACTGTTCAATAAAGCTCTCTGAGGTGGCCCATGTGGGCCACCTCAGAGGGGGTCAGGTTCATCGCTTTGGCGTGCGCGCGTTGGCGATGTTCGAGTACGCCGAGTTGCCTGTGGCATTGAAGGCGCGGACTCGATAGCGATAACGCGTGTTTGCGACAAGTCCGGTGTTCGCGAAACTGGTGACGTTAGCGCCCACCTGCGCTATCTGCACAAAGTTCGTGCAGTTGTTACCGGTGCAGCGTTCAATCCGGAATCCCTGTTCGTTATTTGAATTATCCGACCACGACAGATTGACCTGCGTCGCCGACACCGGGTTTGCGACCAAATTGCTCGGTGCATTCGGCAACGGCACTGGGGTCGGCGTCGGTGTAGGTGTCGGAGTTGGCGTCGGTGTGGGAGTAGGCGTTGGAGTTGGTGTAGGCGTCGGTGTCGGAGTCGGAGTTGGTGTCGGGGTTGGAGTAGGCGTTGGAGCACCACCACAACTCGGGAACTTGAACGAACCGATTCGCGTGCGCCAGTTGAAACTAGTCGTGGTCGCGTAATACTGAGTCGTGAACCAGAACGTACAATCGTCCACCGGATCGATCGTCAACGCGCTGTAATCACCCCAACGACTGCCGGTTCCTGTCTGACTTCCCGTGCCCGCAAACATCGTCGACTCGGTCTGCGCCAGGACGTTTAGCGGATCTGTAGCCAATCTTCCGGCATAACGTATCTGCGGGAAGATCGTCGCGCTCGACGCACTGTAGCCGATCGCGAGATTGCCATCACGGTCCATTGCCGCGCTGCCCATCCAGCGCCACGTCGTGTCGGGTTGATAGGTGCTCTCCTGCGCAACTGTAACTGGACCAGCAGTCACGTTGCGCAACTCAAACCAGCGGATGCCGGCGACACCTCCCGAACTCACCGTGTAATTACCAACGACGGATTCGTGCGTGCCGAAGTTGCGATACGTGGTCCTGAACATCATCCGGTCGGCAATCGCGTCCAGACGCGACGTGGTTCCGGATTGTGGCACGCACGATCGCGTGAGCGCACAGAGCTGCGTGAATCCCGCAGCAGGCACACTCGCAAACAGCGTAAAGGTCGAGTTCGCGGGAGTCACAAAGTCTGCATGGAAATGGAAGATGCGATACGCGCCTCCACCGGGCCATTGGGTAAACGTGGCCGGAGCTCCGGGTGGCGGCAGGGCGGAGCCGTCGAGATCCGCCGGCAGATAAGTTTCCTCAAGTGGTCCACCGGTGATTCCCGGCGTGACGAAAGTTGCCGGAAGTCCCGCGAGCATCTTCGCGCGATCGAAAGCGAATGGTTGCGGTCCAAGGAACGACGTTCCGGTCGAGTTGAAGACGTTCATGCTCATGTAATAAGCATCGGGCCAAACACTCAAGTGCGGATAGTCGAAGAAGTTTGAACCGAGATGGAAGTCGTAACGATGATATGCGCCGGTTGCGTCACTGGTCGCCGAGACGGCTACGCATTCGTCCGTCGGAACCGAAACGCCGGCGAACTGCGAAATGATCCAGCGGTCAGCGATCTGATCGTAAAGCACGACCGGGTCGCCGTTGCCGTTGTTCTCACAAACGCCGCCGAAGCCCTGCCATATAGTCGAGATGCCTGATGGCCCAAGCTGCGAGGCGCCAGTGTTTTTGTCGAACACCTGGAAACCTTCGTTGACCATCTGCACGTACTGCGTTGCGCCGACTTCGCCGACTGTGTCGGGCGGCGCACAGTTGCAGGCAACTCCCGGAAAACCAATGCCGTTGAAGTTTTGCAGTGTGGCGGGCATGTTTGCGGTGGCAAGCTCCGTCGCCTGGTCGAACGATGGTTGGACCACCGGATCTGGACTGTCTTTGTGGAAGTGCGGAATCTTTGGGTTGGGATTGCGTTCACGTTCCTTTTCGCGACCGGCGCCTATCGGTAACTGCTTCATCTCGCGCAACGGCTTTGAAGTGTCGTTGCGAACAGAGATGCCGCTGGCTATCTCCTGTTTTCGACCCTGGACCGGGTTTGCTGCCGGTTCGGCACTTGCGGCTGCTGCTCGTGCGCGCTTGGCTTCGATGATGCGAGGAATCGCTACCAACGCAGTGATTAGTAGGGCTGCGGTGGTTAGTAGTACTAGCTTCAGTCGTATTTTCATTTGATGTCTCCCACTTCAGAAGTTCGAAAACAGTCGAATGTCATCTCGGGATGGGGCGTGTCCGTGGTTGTGGTACGAAGAACGACGGGCACGCTATCACAGCCTGACGGCCGGAGCAAGAAAACCTGGACCTTAGTGGTGCGCTAATCTAAAACGCCGAAGGCGTTTGCTAGTTTGAGCCCAGGGTTGGCACAACCCTGGGTCACAGCATTGAGACAGACACTACGCTGAAAGCGTTAGCGAGGGAAAGGCGCTACTTTGCCAATGCTTTCCGCATTGGTACCAAGGGTATCGGTTTAGTCCCAGGGTGGCGGAACTGCCAACCCTGGGCTGAAA
Organism: Pyrinomonadaceae bacterium; assembly: GCA_035603895.1. GTDB lineage: Bacteria > Acidobacteriota > Blastocatellia > Pyrinomonadales > Pyrinomonadaceae > PSRF01. Next base: position 10,322 of record DATNJO010000396.1, on the reverse strand, counting down.
TTAGTAAAACACCTTCGGCGTTGGTTCGGACACTGCTTAGGCCTTTGACCTAACAAAATGGCGCTTCTTTGTGGCATTTGGGGAAACTGGTTTAATAGCACGCATGAAAAAATTAGCAGCACTTTTTCTTGTACTGTCTCTCGGCGTCTGCCTTCATTCGCAATCGCAGACACCCGATACCGTGAAGATCGGCGTTTTCCTTTCACTGACCGGCGCGACCGCCAGCTACGGCGTCTCGGCTTTGAACTCAATCAAACTGGCAACTGAAGAAACCAACCAGAACGGCGGTATCAACGGCAAAAAGATAGAACTCGTCGTTGAAGACGATCACTCCAACACGCAGGAAGTGCCCGGCATCGTCACCAAACTAATTAAAGAAGCGCAGGTGGATGCTTTAATCGCTGAGCCGGTAAGTGTACGAGCAATGGCCGCGGCGCCGATCGCGCAAGCGAACCAGGTGGTGATGATTTCATCAGCTTCGGTGAAGCCTGAACTCACGATGCAAGGTGATTACATCTTTCGGGCGTGCTTTATCAGTTCTACCGAAGGCGAGGCGATCGCAAAGTTTGCCGCCAACAAGCTCAAGGCGAAGACCGCAGCGATTATTCTCGACGACAAGAACGACTATGCAGTGGTGCTGGCAGGATTCTTCAGCGAGTCGTTCAAACGATTGGGCGGTAAGATTGTCAGCGAACAAAAGTACGCTGCCAGCGACAAGGACGTTTCCGCGCAGTTGCTCGCGATCAAGGCCGCGAAACCCGACATCATTTTCGCGCCGGGTTTTTATACGACCGCACCGTTCGTTGCCGGCGCTGTAAAACGATTAGCAATTGAGACTACGTTGATCGGCAGCGACGGTTGGGACTCGCCGGATCTACTGGCAGGCGGCGCCGATCCTTTTGCGGGAGTTTATTTTGCCAATCATTTTTGGGTAGGAAGTAACGAGCCGCGGGTGCAAAAGTTTGTCGCGGATTATCGAACTAAGTACAACTTGCCGCCCGACGCTGGTGCGGCGACCGCTTACGACGCAGCCCGGTTATTGTTCGATGCATTCAAACGAGCAAAGTCGACGGACAGGTCTGCGGTACGCGATGCATTGGCGGCGACGAAGGATTTCCCAGGTGTGACAGGCAACATCACGATCGACGCCAATCGCAATGCGCAGGTGCCGGTTTATATGTTAAGGATTGACAAGAACGGAAAGTTCTCGCTGGAATAGTGCATCCCCGGCAGTTCAGCAACAACCACTAAGGAGCAGATGTAATGAAAGTATTTCGTATCAGCATTGCCGCAGCCGCTTTCGCGGTCTTCGCCATCCTGGCGCACACGCAAACCCGACCCGCTACACCGGCCACCGCGCAACCGCAAACCCGGCCGGCTGCCGGAGCAGCGAGCATCGCCGTGATCGACTCTTCAGCATTCAGCGATGAGAAGGCCGGCATCGCGCGCGTGATGGTGGCAATGAAACAGATGGAGGCGAAGTTTCAACCACTGCGCAATGAGCTCCGCGGCATGCGCGAACGGCTAAACACCATGCGGTCCGATATTCAGAAGAAGCAGGCGATTCAGGACGCGAAGACTACCGCGCAACAAGCAGAAGCCGCCGACCAACTCGATCTGCAAATCAAACGCAAAGCAGAAGACGCTCAGGCAAGTTACCAAAAAGAATCGCTGGCACTGCTCGACCCGTTGCAGAAAGATATTGGCGAAGCGCTCAATACGTACGCTCAGCAAAAGGGCATCTCGCTGTTGATTGACATCAATCGCGTGCCGGTGGTCTATGCTGCCAACAGTCTTGATGTCACTAAAGACTTCATCGCCGAGTACAACCGCACGCATCCGGCTGCTGCCGCGCCGGCGAGACCATAACCGATCGCGATGCTCAAAAAAGTCCTGTTACTCTCCGCCTCAGCCGGCGCGGGTCACGTCCGCGCCGCGCAGGCAATTGAAAGGGCCTTTGCGGAAATTGGCGACACTACCGGTGAGCGTCGAGAAGTGCAACATCTCGACATCCTCAACTACACCAACAAAGTCTTTCGCCATCTCTATTCAAAGGCTTACATCGATCTCGTCAACAAAATGCCGGAAGTGCCCGGCTGGTTTTACGACAAACTCGACAAGCCGTGGAAGAACGAACGCCGGCGGCTTGCGCTCGACAAACTCAACACTCGTCCGCTCGTAAAACTACTTCGGGAATATCATCCGGACTTGATCGTCTGCACGCACTTTCTTCCAGCTGAGATCGTTTCGTGGTTGAAGGCGAAGGAACGGTTGTCGAGCCGCCAGGTGATCATCGTGACAGACTTCGACGTGCACGCAATGTGGCTGGTCCATCATTACGAGCAATACTTCGTGGCGATTGACGAAGCACGCGCGTATCTCGAAGCGCTCGGCATTCCGCCTGCGAAGATCACGGTCAGCGGTATACCGATAGATCCGGTTTTCGCGCAACGGAAAGACAAACAGGAAATGCGCGCCAAACACGGATTGGCGCCGGATCGCACGACGATTCTGCTTTCGGCTGGCGGGTTTGGTGTCGGTTCAGTCGATGCACTGATCGCTGCGATGATGCCGTTGCAGCACCACGCGCAGATCGTTGCCATCTGCGGACGCAACGAAGAGCTGAAGACACGTCTGTCACGTCAGGCTTCGCGTTTGAAAGAAGATGCGACCGTCGCCGTCAAACCTTTTGGTTATACGAATGAGATGGATGAGTTGATGACGGCATCGGATATCGTGTTGGGTAAGCCCGGCGGTTTGACGACTTCCGAAGCACTGGCGAAAGGATTGGCGTTTGCGATCGTTAATCCGATTCCGGGCCAGGAGGAACGCAATTCCGATCATCTGCTCGAAGCGGGTGTCGGGATTCGTTGTAACAATTTGCCCACGCTCGCGTATAAGTTGGACCGTTTGTTGGCAGATTCAAATCGGTTGGCGACGATGCAAACGAATGCACGCAAATTGGGCCACCCGAATGCTGCGAAAGAGATTGTTGCGCGACTAATCCATTGAACACCCCCATGAATATTCGAAAAGCTACGCTCGAGGATCGCGCCAGAATTCAGCAGTTGATTGCCGCGTCGGCGCGCGGCTTGAGCCGCGAACATTACAACGACACGCAAATCGAAGCTGCAATCGAAACTATGTTCGGCGTGGATACGGATCTGATCGAGGACGGAACGTACTTCGTCGTCGAGAGTGAAGGTGAATTGGCCGGGTGCGGCGGTTGGAGCCGGCGGCGTACGCTCTTCGGCGGAGACCAGTACGCAGCGCGAGACAGAGGTTACATCGATCCAGCCAGTGATCCGGCACGAATCCGTGCCTTTTTCGTTCACCCGGACCACGCGCGAAAGGGAGTCGCGCAGACGATCCTGACGCGCTGCGAAAGCGAAGCGGCCGCGCATGGATTTCGCGCGATGGAGTTGCTGTCCACGCTTCCCGGAGTGAAGTTTTACAAGGCGTGTGGTTATACCGAGCAAGGCAATATCGAGCTCGATCTGACTGCAAACGTAAAACTCGGGTTTGTGCCGATGCGTAAGGAACTAAAGAATGACTGACTCAACTAAACGCGATCTGTTAAGACACACGGTAGCCACGTTGGCATACCGCGGTGGTAAAGCGGTCGCAAATGCGCCCGACGGGTTCAATCAGTTTCGCATCAACGACAGCACGCGAACGCCGGAACAGATTCTGGCCCACGTCGGCGATCTGCTCGATTGGGCGTTGTCGATTGCTCAGGGAAAACAAACCTGGCACAACTCGACGCCGCTGTCCTGGGATCAGGAGACGGCGCGTTTCTTCACAGCACTCGAAGCTTTCGATTCTTACCTGGCTTCAGATAATTCGTTAGGTGCGACTGAAGAGGAGCTATTTCAGGGTCCGATTGCTGATGCCTTGACACACGTTGGGCAGATTGCGATGCTGCGCCGGATGGCGGGTGGTCCAGTCAAAGGCGAGAACTACTATGTCGCAAAGATCGAGGCGGGAAGAGTCGGGCCAGAGCAAGCGGCACCACGCAGAGAGTTTGATTAAGGCCACAGATAAACACAGAAACCACGGATGGAAGATAAGCGAAAACTTCTAAACCACTTCCTGGCGGCGCTGGCGTATCGCACGCAGAAAGCTTTGCGTGAGGCGCCCGAAGATTTTGGCTCGTTTCGCATCGGTGAAGGCGTGCGCACACCCGCGGAACTGGTTCGTCACATGGCGAGCGTGCTTGGCTACGCGCGCACTTTCTTCGTCGGTGGGAAATACTGGCCTGAGCCGCTGGCATCGTTTGCGGAAGAGGTCGAACGTTTTCACGAGATGCTCGGCCTCATGGCCCAACATCTCAGAAACGGCGATGCGTTGCTGGAAGGAATGACAGAAGAGCGCTTGCTTCAGGGACCGTTTTCCGACGCGATGACGCATGCGGGTCAACTGGCGCTGTTGCGACGTCTCGCCGGCGCACCCGTTCCACCCGAAAACTTCATCGTCGCCGAGATTCGCGAAGAACGGCTTGGACCAAATCAAGCTGAGCCGGTCAGTCCCGATCGTGTCTGGCCCGAAGCTCCCGACGGTTGGAAGCCTTAAGTTTCGGAGTTCAATCTTTAGATTGCTAAGTGCTTGGCAATCCAAAGCTTAAACTCAGGGAAATCTAGTTAGAGATAACTTTCACATGCACGTGTTTGGTGTTATGCTCCAGCTAACACAGCGTTCATTGGACACTGAAGAACACCACGCAGATGGCACAGCAGAACTCCTTCGATATCGTCTCGCAAATCGATTCAGCCGAGATCGTAAACGCTCTCAATCAGACTATTAAAGAAGTGCGTCAGCGCTTCGACTTCAAGGGCAGCCACGCCGACGTCGTGCTCGAAAAGAACGAACTCGTGCTCAGCGCTGAAGACGAAACCAAGCTTCGCAACATGAACGACATCCTGCAGCAGAAACTCGTGCGTCGCGGCGTGCCGTTGAAAGCATTTACTTACGGCAAGATCGAACCAGCCGCCGGCGGCACGGTGCGACAGCGCGCGCAGATTCAGGAAGGCATTCCGCAAGACAAAGCGAAAGAAGTCGTAAAGTTTATTAAAGACAGCAAAGCCAAGGTTCAGGCTGCGATCCAGGGCGACGTCGTGCGCGTCACCGGCCGCGATCGCGACACGCTACAGGACATCATCGCCAAGCTTAAGGAAAAAGATTTTGGCATTCACATGCAGTTCACGAACTATCGTTCAAACTGAGCCGCACCCATGACGCTTTCAGGCCACACACTCGCACTCGACGAAGAAGCCAGGATTTCCGCGCGCCGGATCTTCAGTCTGATTGCAAACGAGCTTCAGCAGGTCGAGATCGAGTTTGAGCGCCAGGCGCGTTCAAACGTGCAGGTGATTGCTTACCTCGGCGACTACTTGCGCAAGTCAGGCGGCAAGCGTGTGCGCCCGGCGCTGACGATTCTTTCCAATTACGCTGTCGGCGGCGAAGGCAGTCGTTACAACTCGATTCGCATGGCGACGGTGATGGAGTTTCTGCACACTGCGACGCTGGTTCACGACGACATCATCGACAAAGCAGACATGCGCCGGAATCGTCCGACTGTCAACGCCATCTACGGTAACGAGACCGCTGTGCTAATGGGCGACTGGCTTTACATGTCGGCGTTTGAAACGAGCTTGGCGGAGCGATCGTTGCCGATACTCGACATTCTCACGAGCGTCACGCGCAAGATGACCGAAGGCGAGATCTTGCAGTTGACGTTGTTGGGCCATGCAGACGTTTCCGAGGCGCATTATCTCGACGTCTTGAAGCGCAAGACGGCGTATCTGTTCAGTGCGAGTTGTGAGATTGGTGCGATTCTCGGCGGCGCTACGGAGCAACAGCAAACGGCGTTGCGGGATTATGGATTGAATCTCGGCACGGCGTTTCAGTTGATCGACGACCTGTTGGATTTCACCTCGACTGAAGACGCGTTGGGCAAAGCCGCGGGCGCCGATCTGTTGGGTGGCAAGGTCACGTTGCCGTTGATCTTCCTGCGAGAAGCTGATCCGTCGACGTTCGAGATGATTCAACGAGTCTTGCGCGACGGCAACTACGACGCGGTCTCGCAAGAGGAGCTTTTCGCGGCCCTCCGCCGCACCGACGCGCTCGAACGCGCCCGTGCCCGTGCCGACGAGTACGCCGAGAACGCCCGCGACGTCCTCGACAACCTCCCCGATTCAGACTACTGCGACTCCCTGCGCGCACTCCCGTCTTACGTTCTTAACCGAGACCGGTAAAGTTGACAGGATTTCAGAATTGATAAGACTTCCTTCCTGAATCTTGTGAACTCTGTCAGTCCTGTCGAAGAAATTTATTGTCTAAAAACCCAAACGCCTCTAGAATTTGCCGCGATGGATAGGCCAAACGAGCACCTGCTGTCACGCCTTGAACAGAGCCTGCGCCAGTCGCGGGCGGCAAGGATGCATCTGGCCGCACGGCTGCGGGAACTGGAGGTCGAGGCCGACAGCGTGCGGGCCGAACTCGCCGAGATGGATTTGCTTGCCAGCCAGACCGAGGCGGCAATCTACCGGCTGGTCTCTACCGTGCTCGCCTCAAACAATTTGTCGTTTGGTTTACCGTCCGATGCGGAGCTCGAAGCCGCGATGCACCAATCGCAGCGGGCGGCCCATCCGCGTTCATCTGTGTACGTGCAGCCACCACCCACGTACACACCGCCAACGCGCACACAGCCACCAATCGCGCGCACGCAAAACCCGATCGATCGCCGAACCCAGATCCCCACGGTTCGCGACAACGTAGAGGTGCTTAGCGATCGCTTTATGGACCGCACGATTCCCCAAGCCGTCACGCTGTTGCTGCGCGAAGAAGGTGGACCATTGCACGTCAACGAACTCTACAATCGACTGCTCGAAGGCGGCTTCCAGTTCACCGGCCAAAACCCGACCATCAGCGTTGCCGTCTCCCTCAATCGCAACACTCGCTTTCGCAAAGTCGCCCCCGGTACCTTCGATCTCGTGATGCGCGACGCGTCCAAGGCTTCGTAGGCCGCGGATGAGCCCGTTAATTCCCAAAACATGCGCGCGATAATTCTTTCGGCCGGCTACGGCACAAGGCTTTGGCCCCTTACCGAAGATCGCACCAAACCGGCGATTCCTATCCTCGGTAAACCGCTCGTCGGTTACGTCGCGGAGTACATAGCGGGCTACGGCTTCGACGACATCGTCGTTAACTTACATCACCGGCCGGAGTCGGTTCGTGCAGCCCTTGGCGACGGTAGTCAGTTTGGCGTCAAACTCCATTACGTTGAAGAACCGGTGATCCTCGGCACCAGCGGCGCGCTCGACAACACGCGCGAATTGTTCGAACACGAAACCTTTCTGGTCATCAACGGCAAGATCATCACCGACATCGATCTAAATGCCGCACTCGCCCAGCATCGCGACATGAATGCGCTGGCGACGCTCGTGCTGTTGCAAAACACAAAGCGCGAACGTTTCAGTGTGGTGGAAACCCATCAACGACGCGTCACGGGTTTCCGTGGCATGCCTGACAACCGCTGTCAGACGCCGTTGATGTTCACTGGCATACATATCCTCGAACCCCGGATCTTCGATTACATCCCGCGTGGTGTTTTCTCCGACTCTGTAACCGACGTTTATCCAAAAGCGATGGCTAACGGCGAGACGATCGCGGCGCACGTCGGCACCGGAACCTGGCGTGAACTCTCGACTCTGAAACGCTACGTCGACATTAGCGTCGAGTTGTTGAACGAAAGAGACGAGCAGTACACCGCGGGAAAAAACTGCGCTATCTCGAGCACCGCCCAAGTTATTGATTCAGTTCTTTGGGACAACGTGACAGTGAGTGATAAAACGCGGGTTCATCACTGTGTCCTGGGAGACCATGTGCGTATGCCCGAAGGAGAAGAGATCGAAAACGCAGTGGTGGTGCGACGCGAACTAATAGAAGGCAAAATAAGACCCGAAAAGGCACCAGCGTCCGGCTATATCAACGGCGAAAACTTTATCGTTCCGTTGTGATACAATCCCTCGTCCACATCCGGGTTGTCCGACTACATGAGCTCTGCAAAACAGGTGATTTCCAACGCATTTGAGTCTTCCGCAGCAGACCGACTCGCGAGATTCATCACGCAGCAGGGAATAACCAGCGGCGAAGTAGTACCACTGACTCCGGACGCATCGACCCGCAAGTATTACCGCATCGGCTGGAAGAAACGCAGCGCGGTCGCGGCGGTCTACGCCGAGCCGTTTGACCCCGAATTTCATCCCTATCTCGACGTCACGCGTCTGTTTCTGGAATGCGACCTTCCGGTGCCGGAGATCTACGCCGTCGATGGCGCGGCGGGAATCATCGTGCAGGAAGATCTCGGCGACCAGCAGTTATTCCAGGTCTACGAGAGTGAACCGGAAGAGAAGTGCGACGAGTACAAGGAACAGGCCATCGCGCTGATCGCGAAGATTCAAAAGGCGACTCAGAAAGCCTACGACATGCATTCGATCGCCAGTAAGCTGGCGTTCGACGAGGCAAAGCTTTCGTGGGAACTGGATTTCTTTTTCGAACACTACTTTGGTAGCTTGCGCGGCGAGACGCTAAGCCACGGTGAGACTGCGGAATTAAAGGCCGAACTCAATGACGTCGCGGCTGAACTGGCGGCGGTGCCGCGTGTGCTTTGTCATCGCGATTATCACGCAGCCAACCTGATGATCGACCTGAAGAAGCGGATGCGCATCGTGGATCATCAGGACGCACGAATGGGTCCGGCGAGTTACGATCTCGTCTCATTCCTGCTCGATCGACAACCATGCCTGCCTTCGCTGGCTGAGTTGCGCGCGCATCGTCTGTTCTTTCTCGAAGAACGGCGTTTACAAGGACTCGACCAGATCGATCCGGACGATTTCGCGCAGGAGTTTCGCCTGATGACGATTCAACGCGGCTTGAAAGCCACGGGCACTTTCTCCTGCCAAACCGCGGTGTTCGGACGCGGAGCAGCTTACGAACGTTTTATTCAACCGACTCTACAGATCGTCTTGCAAGCCGCCGAGTGGCTGGAACGCTTTCCCACTTTGCGGCGCATGATTAAGGAACGAATTGACTAACTTTGAGCACCCACACCTATATCAACCAACTCGCACAACACGTCGGCAGTGAAGTAACCCTAAAAGGCTGGCTCTACAACATGCGTTCGAGCGGGAAGATCGCTTTTCCGCAGTTGCGCGACGGCACTGGCGTCGTGCAGTGCGTCGTTTTGAAGACCGCCGTCGATCCTGAAACCTGGGAACAGTTGAAAGCCATGGGCCAGGAATCGGCACTCGTGATCACAGGAACGGTGCGTGAGGACAGCCGCGCGCCCGGTGGTTACGAGATCGACGTCACCAGCGCCGAAGTCTTGCAACAGGTTCACGACTATCCGATCACGCCGAAGGAACACGGAACAGAGTTTCTGATGGACCACCGGCACATCTGGCTACGTTCGCGGCGCCAGCACGCGGTTTTGAAAGTGCGCCACACGGTCGTGCAGGCCGTGCGCAATTTTCTCGATAACGACGGTTTCACGCTGGCCGATTCGCCGATTTTCACTCCGGCCGCTTGTGAAGGCACGACGACGCTGTTCGAAGTTGATTACTTTGATGGCGAAAAGGCGTATTTGACGCAGTCAGGCCAGCTCTACAACGAAGCAACCGCTGCTGCTTTCGGAAAGGCTTACTGTTTTGGTCCGACGTTCCGCGCGGAAAAATCGAAAACACGACGGCACTTGACGGAGTTCTGGATGGTCGAGCCGGAAATGGCTTACGCCACGCTCGACGATGTGATGGACCTTTCGGAACGGTTTCTGTCGTACATTGCCGCGCGCGTGCTCGAAGATCGCCAGGAAGAGCTGAAAGTGCTTGAACGCGACCAGAGCAAACTCGAAGCGATCGTTCCGCCTTTTCCGCGCGTGCATTACGACGACGCGGCTAAGATGTTGGTTGAAGGATTTGAAAAAGGCGCGTTGGAAACGAAATTCGAATGGGGCGGAGACTTTGGCGCACCCGACGAGACTCATATCTCGAGCCAGTTCGATAAACCGGTGATGGTGCATCACTACCCGGCGGCGGTGAAAGCGTTTTACATGGCTCGCGATCCGGAACGGCCTGAACTTGCGCTGGGAGTCGACGTACTCGCGCCGGAAGGTTATGGTGAAGTCATCGGCGGCGGTGAGCGTGCGACCTCGCTCGAGTTTTTGAAAGAGCAGATTGCGTTGCACGAGTTACCGCAGGAAGCGTTTGAGTGGTATCTCGACCTGCGCCGTTACGGCAGCGTACCGCACGGTGGGTTTGGGATGG
>DATNJO010000395.1:0-2502 GCA_035603895.1 Pyrinomonadaceae bacterium | reverse complement strand
TTTGCCAGGAACAAGGTATTGAACGTGACCTCGTGATCGAAGCGATGAAAGAGGCCGTTCGCGCGGCTGCTAAAAAGCAGTTCCGCTCGGGCGAAGACATACAAGTGGACTGGAACTCCGAGACCGGCATCGAGCTTTCTGCCTCGAAAGTCGTCGTCGACGAAGTGGAAAACCCGGCCACCGAACTCTCTATCGACGAAGCTCGCGAACTCGCCGGCGACGAAGTCGAACTCGGCGACGCACTGTTGCTGCCGTTGCCAATGGAAGAACTCGGCCGCATCGCAGCGCAAACAGCGAAACAAATCCTGTTTCAAAAGGTCCGCGACGCCGTTCGCAGCAACGTCTACGAGCAGTACATCGACAAGATCGGCGACCTTGTAAACGGTTACGTGAAACGTTTCGAACGCGGCAACATTATCGTTGATCTCGGCAACCTCGAAGCAATCCTGCCGCGCTCGCAGCAATCACGCGGCGAACAGTGGAACCAGGGCGAACGAATTCGCGTCGTCATCAACAACGTGTCGAAAGAGTCGAAAGGACCGCAGGTCGAGGTTTCCAGAACCTCGCCGGAACTGCTGTTGCGGTTGTTTGAAATGGAAGTGCCGGAAATTTACGACGGCACGGTCGTGATCAAATCCGCCGTCCGCGAACCCGGCGAACGCGCCAAAATCGCGGTGATGTCCAACGAACGCGACGTCGATCCGGTCGGCGCCTGCGTCGGTATGAAAGGCTCGCGCGTTCAGGCGATCATTCGCGAACTGCGCGGCGAGAAGATCGACATCATCGAATGGTCTGACGAGCCGTCAGTGTTTGCCGCCAACGCGTTGTCACCGGCGAAAGTCAACCAGGTCAGAATCACTGATATTGAAAACCGCCAGATGGAAGTCATCGTCAACGAAGACCAACTCTCGCTGGCGATCGGCAAACGCGGGCAGAACGTTCGTCTCGCGACGAAGCTGGTCGGTTGGAACATCGACATCCGCAGCGAAGAAGAGATCAAGCGCGAAGTCACCGAACAGATGGGCGCGCTCATCGCTTCCGGCGAGGCTGTGCCGCTGTCGGCAATCGAAGGTGTTACCGCGCAACAGGCCGAAGCGTTGGCCGAGCACGGCATCAACGACATCGACGCGCTGGCTGGTACGACAGTCGACGATCTGGTCGAATTCCTCGACCTGAGTCTCGATGAAGCCGAGGTCATTCTCAGCGCGGCGCAAGCTGTGATCGCGATGCGTAATCGCAATCTCGGCGAAGGCGAAGAAGGCGAAACGACGGAAGAGCAACACGCTGTTTCCGCCGAGCTCGACGAATCAGTGGAAGCTGAAGAAGTTGAGCCAAACACGGAAATGACCGCTGAGGGTTACGACGAAGCTGTCGAGAATGGTGTTCCGTTCAGAGCGGAGGCCGACATCCTCGCGCGTGAGTCAGCGGATCCGGTGGCTGTCACCGAATCCGAAGAGATGGCGGCTGATGAGATTGCGTTGATGGAGCCGGGTCGCGACTTGCGCCCCGACACGATCACGCCGTCGCCAGACATTACGTCTTCGGGTGTGGCCGCGCTCGAGCAAGTTGAAGAAGTAGCTGCCGAGATTCTGGCGGCTGATGAAGAATTTGTTTCAGAGGCCGAGGCCGACGAAACAGAGCCAACGGCTCCCGCAGTTTCGGAAGATGCTGCATCAGGCGGGAGCACGGATGAAGAGAAGCACTGATGCTTCCAACGGTGCAGCCAATTAGGAAGAACAAGGGTTCAGTTCACTCTGGACGTTTGTCTCACCCGTTCCGCTACTGTCGCGCGTTGAACTTCTGATCGACGCTTTCGAAGTGGTTAGGAACGAGCGAGTTCCTAATCACTTATAGGTCGTTTCAGGACGCAAGTATGAAGCGTCGAGAAGGAGTGCATGACAGTTTCCTCGAAAGTTCGTATCTACGATCTCGCCAAAGAATTAAAGCTCGACACGAAGCGACTCATTGAAGAAGTGCGCCGCGAAGGCGTCGACGTGAGCGTGCCGTCAAACTCAGTCTCCAAAGAGCTGGCCGAGAAAATCCGGAACAAGTACTTTCCGAAGAAAGAGACGGCGGTCAAACGCGCGGTCAAAGTCGTGAAGCGCGCTGTCGCGCCTGCGGCTGAAGCTGCGGTTGCCGAGGCCGAACCGGAAGTTTACGAGCCGGAACCGGTCGAGGTGGCGCCGCCAGAGGCCGAACCCGGCGAAACACCGTCTGCCGCACCTCCAGTCGCGCCGTCTCCGTCCGCGCCCGTCGTTCCGCCAGCCGCGAAGCAACCGATACCCGCGCGTCTGGTTAAGAAACTGACGCCGGCTACTCGCGCGGAAGCTCCCGCACCAGAGGTTATCGAAGCGCCGATCGTCGAGCCGCAACCGGTACCGGTTGAACCACCGGTGATGCAGGAACCGCCAGCCGTTGCGCCAATCGAAGTGACGACTGCCGCCCCGACCAACGGCGTCGAAGTGAAAACGCCGCCAGCGCCAGCGCCTGTGCCGCCACCAA
>DATNJO010000394.1:0-2162 GCA_035603895.1 Pyrinomonadaceae bacterium | reverse complement strand
AGTTCATGGCGCACTACGTCATCCGTCCTTACCGCGAAAATCCGCCGCCACACATCGCGGAGTTTCAGTTTGGCTCGTGGATGGTCGCCAACCTGACGTTGAAGGATCGCCCCAAGCCAAGCTCCGCGCGCGATTTTCCGCTCGCGTGGGACAACGTGCTCTACGAGAGCGAATCGCTCGGTTACGTCGTCGCAACGCACCAGCGCGGCATCGATCATGGTCCAACGGTGTTCACTTACTACTACCCGCTTTGCGACGAGAACGCCCGCACCGCGCGCACGCGCCTGCTCGATACTGATTGGCGCGGCTGGGCCGATGTCGCGCTAACCGATCTCTCTCGCGCTCACACAGACATTCGCAATCTCGTCGAACGTTTAGACGTGATGCGTTGGGGCCACGCGATGATTCGTCCACACACCGGCTTTATATGGGGCGGGGCGCGCCGTGAGGGGGCAAAGCCTTTTCGTTCAATTCACTTTGCGCACTCGGAGCTGAGCGGCGTCGCACTGTTTGAGGAAGCTTTCGATCACGGATTGCGAGCCGCGGATGAAGTGCTGCGTTCAATCCGTGTTTCCAGAGCGTGACGAATCACACGCAGTGCTTCTTCAAGCTCTTCTCCAATTAATTCCAGCCGCGGCGGACGCACGCGCGTAGATCCCATCCCGACTTCCTGCTGCACCAGTTTTATTAACTGCACAAACTTCGGCACCGTATCCATGCGCAGCAGCGGCAGAAACCAGTAGTAAAGCTCTCGCGCTTTTTCGTGTTCGCCGTTCATTGCGTAATTAAACAGCGCAACCGACTCCTGTGGCAGCGCATTCACGAGCCCTGCAACCCACCCGACCGCACCGGCTGCGATACCCTCGACAATCGCGTCATCAACGCCGACCGAAATATCCAACCGGTCGCCAGTCAGCTCTTTGATCCACGTGATGCGCCGCACGTCAGTGCTCGACTCTTTCACGGCCGCGAGATTCTCGTGCTCGGCAGCGAGCTCGCGAATCTGTTCGGGCAGAAAATCGGTGCCATAAGCGACGGGATTGTTGTAGAGCATGCACGAGAGATTCGTCGCGCGAAACACAGCTTCGAGGTGCGCTTTCATCTCGCGCCACTCGCTGCGATACACGTATGGCGGCAAAACCATCAGCCCGCTGCAACCCGCATCGGCCGCACGCGTGGCAAGCGCAACAGCTTCGGCAGTGCTCAACGAAGCAATCGCCGCAACCACCGGCACACGTTCTCCCACAGCCTCGATCAGCGTATTCCACAGCGCAATCTTCTCGTCAAAACTCAACGTCGCGCTCTCGCCGAGTGAACCGGGCGCGACGATCGCCGTGCAACCGTTATCAATCAGCCACTTGGCGTGCTTCGCCACAAACGCATGATCGATATTCAGGTTCTCATCAAACGCCGTCGTCGTCGCCGGCATCACCCCGCGCCATTTCATCTGCATACTTTCGCTCCTCGCTATCGTTCTGAGTTCAACCTTTAGGTTGTCCTGTCACGTGCAAGCTAAAGCTTGAACTCAGAACACAGGCTCTCGACCCGAACAGGAAACACAGGCGGCCGCACGGATTCCACGTTCCAACCCAACAAAAACTCTACCGCTGGCCCACACACACGGCCCTGACATGGTCCCATGCCACAGCGTGTCTGCAACTTCGCCGCCCGCCACGAATCGAATTCTCTTAGCCGTTCAAAACTCACATCCTCACAACGGCACACGAGCGTTTCCAGTTTAACCAGATCTCTTAATTCGTTACGAAGTGCGAACGTCTCATTTAGAATCCGTGCAAATCTCTGCTGCTTTTCGCGTACGGCAAACAACTTCTTCGCTTCATCGCGTTTGCCCGCCGCGGCGAGGCCGGCGATCTCGCCCTCAACCAGCGAAAGCTCGAGTCCGCCGATGCCGGTCGCTTCTCCAGCCGCGTAAACGTTCGGCACGCTCGTTTGCTGAAACTCATCAACACTCACCGCACCATGCTCAATTTTGCATTCCAGCAACTCAGCCAACTCCAGGTTCGGCACAAGATGAAAACCACACGCTAAATAATCACACTCGACCTGCCAACGTTGATCGCCGCGACGCAACGTAACACTCGTGAGCTTCTCGCCTCCATGCGCCGTCTCAACCCAACACCCGCTGAGATACTTCACGCCTT
>DATNJO010000393.1:0-6199 GCA_035603895.1 Pyrinomonadaceae bacterium | reverse complement strand
TGTCGGATCGCATTCGCCAAGAACGCCGCTCGGCAGTTTCCTGCGCAAGCCGATGAATTGGTTGTTGCTGTTCATTCCCGTCACGATCGGGCTCGAACATCTGGCCCATGTCTCGGCGCCGGTGCTGTTTTTCATGGCGGCGTTGGCGATCGTTCCGATTGCCGCGCAAATCGTCGGCGCCACTGAACAACTCTCGACTCGCACCGGCGATGCTGTTGGTGGTCTGCTGAACGCGACTTTTGGGAATGCCCCGGAATTGATCATCGCTTTTGTGGCGTTGAAGGCGGGTCTGCTCGAGATGGTCCGGGCGTCGCTGGTGGGCGCGATACTTGCCAACCTGATGCTCGCGCTCGGCGTCGCGTTTCTGCTCGGCGGTCTTCGTTTTCACCAACAGCGTTTCAATCCCACAGCCGCACGCGCATACAGCACGATGATGTTTCTGGCGGCCGTGAGCATGACCGTGCCGAGCGCTTTCAGCCGCGTGTTTGCGCCCAACGAGGTGATACGCCAGGAACGATTCCTCAACGTCGGCATCGCGGTGCTGTTGTTGATCGCGTACGGGCTCTACATTCTGTTTTCACTCCGAACGCATACCGCTGCGTTCGCGAGTGTTGACTCCGAACACGAAGGTCATCACGACGAACAGTGGTCCGTCGCACGCGCGGTGATCACTTTGCTGGCGGCGTCAGCATTCGCGGCGTGGATGAGTGAGATTCTTGTCGGCGCCGCGGAAGAGACAGGCAAGGCGCTCGGTATGTCGCAACTGTTCATCGGCATTGTGTTCGTCGCGATTGTCGGCGGTGCTGCCGAAAGCGGATCGGCAATCGCGATGGCCCGCAAGAACAAGATGGATCTGTCAGTGGGGATCGCCGCCGGAAGTTGTATTCAGATCGCGTTGTTTGTTGCGCCGATACTCGTGCTTGCAAGTTATTTCGTCGCGCCGCAACCGTTGGAACTCGCGTTTGGCCGCGCCGAGATGGGTTCGTTGTTTATCGCCGTGATCACTGGAGCATTAGTGAGTGGCGATGGAGAAGCAAACTGGTACAAGGGAGTCCAACTAATCACTGTCTACGCAATCATCGCGCTGATGTTCTATCTCATGCCACAACTAACCGGCTAAAGGTAATCGGCTCGCCCGTAAGGCGAGCCGAAATTGAGTGAACGGGATGTCACTTAGGCGACAACAAACGAGTCCTGGGTACCAGAGAGGGAGAACTCACCTCCTCCAAGCTGGATGGTTGGTTCGTTCCCGGAGCTGGTGGGATTGTTGGCGATACAACTGCCGCCGATCCACCAGTTGTTGGTCGGATCGATGAAGCTGCCGAAGCTTCCCTGGCCCAGATAGGCCACCACGCTGCCCGGATTGCCTTCAGATTTGTACGAGATCTGCACTGCGAAGTAGAAGTTCAACTGACTGGGAGTGCCACTGTCATCACCTGAAGCAGCGTATTCGTTGAATGCGCCGCCGGCCACTGAATTGAAGGAAGAGGCGACCTCAGAGTTGTCTTCCCGTCCCGCCATCAACGTGATCGTAAAGCTGTTTTGGAATTGCCCCACCGTGGGCGGAGGCGTGGACGGCTGGCCGGGGGTGATTACCAACGAGTTTTCGACATAACTGATGCCGGTAATCGTGTTGGAATTGTCGGTGATGGTGACAACGTTCGTCTGAACGGAAAGGTCTGCTGGGCTAAGGTCTGTTTTGCTGGTTGACATGATCGAGTCTCCTTTAGTTTGTGGATATGAGGGATCCTCCTCGCTTATTAACGCGAGAACCAAACCGGAAAACCACCATGAGCGCGTCCCTGTTAATACTGACAGTTATTTGCGTGCGGGGTCGTTCCTAAACTGCCGCTAATTCCCGACGAAAACAAGTTAGGAAAGGAAAATGTTCTATGAAGCAATTGGCGATGCTGGCAACTGTGATTCTTGTTTTCGCTACTACTGCGTTGGCGCAGGACGACTACAAGAAATACGAGTTCTTCGGCGGCTACTCCGCCCTGTTTATTGACAACCTTGCAGGAGACACCGGGAGTCCGGCAGTTGACGATGTGCTCGGCGAGAAACAAACGCTGCGTGGCTTCAATGTCGCGGCCGGATACAACTTCCACAAGTATATCGGCGCCAAATTCGATTACTCACTCCATTTGCGTGAAGACAATTTCAGCCGCCCGTTGGGAAGTGGCACGGTAGACACGACGTTGCAAAATATCCTGGGCGGCATTCAGGTGAAAAATAATTCCGAGGATGGACCAACTTCAAGCCGTTTGGACACGCACTTTTCGGCGTTGCCGTGCAGAAGCTCGACGTCGATAGTCCGAACTTGCCGGCAGTCTTCGGCATCAGCGACTTTCATACAAACGAAACGAGCTTCGCGATGGCGTTCGGCGGCGGGCTCGACATCAAGCTGAACAGCCGGTTCGACCTGCGTGTGGTCCAAATAGACTGGAACATCATCAATCGCGGCGATCAGCAGACCGGGATCGTGCTCGCGCCGACTCCGTTTCAAACAGTTGGGACACCATTCGTTATACCCGGAACGCGTCAGGACAATTTGCGTCTGGGCATCGGGATCGTCATCCACTGAGTTGGTTCTTTCAATGCAGGGCCTCACCCCCTGTTTCCTGGAAAAGCCGCAAGCCGCTTAAACCGATCCATGTTGG
The DNA here is from genome assembly GCA_035603895.1 of Pyrinomonadaceae bacterium. Taxonomy (GTDB): domain Bacteria; phylum Acidobacteriota; class Blastocatellia; order Pyrinomonadales; family Pyrinomonadaceae; genus PSRF01. Next base: position 3,539 of record DATNJO010000393.1, on the reverse strand, counting down.
GTTTTGTATTGCGGGCGCTCGATTCCGAGTTTGCGCATCTTCGAGCGAAGGGTGCTGGGATGTAGATTTAGTAACTCTGCTGCGCCGCCAGGTCCTTCCACTTTCCAATGAACCTTCTGTAGTGTGCGCAGTATCACGTTGTATTCGGTTTGCTCGAGTGTTTCGGTACCAGGCACGGAGTCTGGGACTGGAGCAACGGTTTGCTGCTGAAGGTCCAACTGCAACGCCTGTGTGTCGAGATCGTCGATTAGCTGAAGCTTGGATCCTTGAGTGACGATCACCGCGCGTTCGATCACGTTTCTCAATTCGCGCACGTTGCCCGGCCAGGGATAGTTTCGCAGTTTCGCCATCGTCTCCAGTGGAATGGCGTCGATGGTTTTGCCGAGTTTTTGACTCAACTGCTTTATCAGATGCCTGACGAGTACGGGCACGTCTTCCTTTCGCTCTCGCAGCGGCGGCAGAGTGATCGGAAAGATGCTCAGGCGGTAATACAAATCCGAGCGAAAGACACCCTGGCGAACTGCATCCTCGAGATTGCGATTCGTGGCCGCGATTACACGAACGTCAACCTTTATCGTGTGACTGCCACCTACTCGTTCAAACTCGCCTTCTTCGAGCACTCGTAACAGTTTGGTTTGCAAATCGAGCGGAAGCTCGCCGACTTCGTCGAGAAAAAGAGTTCCGCCGTTGGCAATCTCGAAACGTCCGCTGCGCTTCGCGTCCGCTCCGGTGAAGGCGCCTTTCTCGTGGCCAAACAACTCGCTTTCAATGAGCGTGCCCGGCAGCGCGGCACAATTCACTTTGACTAACGAATGATTATGCCGGCCGCTGAGTTTATGAATCGCGTGGGCCAACAGTTCCTTGCCGGTTCCGGTCTCGCCGAAAAGAGAAACAGTGGTGTCGAGTGGAGCGACTTGTTCAGCCTGGTACAGAACACGTCGAAGCGCTTCGCTGTTGCCGATAATCTGGCCGAAGTTACTGGCGACGCGAATCTCCTCCTGCAAGTAGACGTTTTCTTCGTGGAGTTGATTCTTTAATCGCTCGACCTCCTTGAGCGCGGTTTTTAATAATTCCTGACTCGCGTGCAGCGCTGCTTCGCGACGTTGCAAATCAGCGCGCGCGTGCGCCTGCTCAAACTCCCACGGCAGTTGAAAAAGATAACCAGGACGTTTGACCAGACAACTCGAAGCGCCGAGCTTGAGTCCCTGCCGCGCGAGTTCCTCTTCAGCTTCATTACAAACCAACACAATTGGAGTCTCTTGCTTATCTCGCAAACTCAATTCTCGTAACACCTGAAGCGTACTTGGCTCGGCCAACTGGTAGTCCATCAGCACCACATCGAAGCGCTCGGCGCCGTCGCTCAAGCGCCAGTGCAATTCGGACACTGTGGTCACGATTTCCAGATGAATATGATCGGCGTGGACCGCGAAGTGGCGGCGGGTGGTTTCGCTATCCAACGGGTTGTCTTCGAGGTAAAGAACTCTCAGCGGGTGTTCCCGGCGAGCGGCGTCGGCCCGGTAGTGATTGAACGCACTCTCGAGTATTACGGGCAACTTGTCGAGATATGCCTTACGTTTGACCACGTAGTCGTCCGCGCGAGCTTTTAATGCCGCAACAGCGGTCTCTTCGTCGCCGACACCGGTGATGATCACGACTGCGACGGGCACTGAGTTTTCGCGTATGTGGTTGAGCAGCGACAGACCATCGCCGTCGCGCAGGTGCATGTCGGTGAGCACGAGATCGAGCGGTTCTTCATCAATTCTTTCCAACCGCGTCAACGCTGCTGCGATGCTCGACGCGGTTTCGAAAGAAAGATGAGGAGCCGTTTTCGCTAACGTGTGTTGCGTGAGGTCCGCATCCCGGGGATCGTCCTCAACGTAAAGAACGTTCATTTCGGAATCTCCAGATAAAAAGTCGCGCCGTGGCCTGGTTCACTTTCCGCCCACGCTCTACCACCCATGCGTTCCATCGCCTTGCGCACGATTGCCAGTCCGATACCCGTGCCCGGATAGTCGTTCGTGATATTGACTCGTTGGAAAAGGTCGAAGATCCGGTCCTGATACTTCATATCGAAGCCAATGCCGTTGTCCCGCACCCACAGCACACAACTCTCGGCATTATCTATGGAACCGACTTCAATGCGCGGGTGGTCGATTTTGCCGGTGAACTTGATCGCGTTGTCGAGGTAGTTTCTGAGCGCCTGAGCGAGCCCGTTAGCGTCGGCCAGAACGCTGTTACCATTTACGTTAACGACGAACTGAATAGAGCGCTCCGCGTCTTCGCGTTTTCGATCTACCAACCCGTTAACCATCGGCGCCAGGTCAAGCCGCTCAGTTGTTAACTCACGGCGCTCGAGTCGCGAATAAGCCAGCAGATCGTCGATCAACTGGTTCATTTCGTCGGTTGCCGTCTGAATGGTTTGCAGGAAAGTTAGCCCCTGGTCGTCCAAATTTTGTGCGTACTCTTCGAGCAGGAGACGCGTGTAGCCGTCGATGCCGCGAAGCGGCGACTTGAGATCGTGAGCGACTGAGTAAGTGAAAGTCTCCAGTTCGCGCGTCTTTGCGTTCAATGCGTTAGTGCGCGCTTCGATACGCGTTTCCAGTTCGGCGTTGAGTCGATCGAGAGCTTCTTTAGCGCGACGGCGCCGCCGGCGTTCCAACAACAGAGCGGTGATGATGGCGGTTTCTAAAATTAAGAGACAAACGACTACACCTATTCGCCATCTGTATTGTTCCCACAGGGTAAACTCTTTGAAATGAATGACACTGCCTTTCGGCAAACTGCTCTCGCTGATTCCCCAGCGTCTCAACTCGCGCCAATCAAACGTCGGGACTGACGAAGCACTGTCAACCGGAATGTCCTGCGCGCGCGTGCCGTTAAAGATTCGGCGTACGATCTCCGCCGCTTCGAGGCCATTGCGTTCGGAGTCCTGCACGTAGCCGCCGACAAGTCCGTAACCGACGTTTCGACTACCCATCCCGTAAATCGGCACTGAGGAGCTTTGTCTGATCTTTTCCAGGATCTGAAAAGTTTGCAGAGCCTTTTCATTATCGATCGCTGAGCGTTGCCATACATAGAGAATGATCGAGTGTTGCGGCAACTGTTTCACACGGTTTAGCAGATCGTTCAGGGGAAGGTCGGTGAGATAAGTTATGCGAAACCGTTTTTCGTAACCGGCAAGTTCTTCGCGCGCGGTTGTTTCAAATCTCTTGTCGAGCTCGGGCGTGCCGCTAATCACAAACACTTCCTGTGTATCTGGTTGCAGATTGAGAGCGAGATCCAAAGTTCTGCGATAGGTGTTCGCCCGGATAATTCCAGTAAGGCCGGGCCCGGCGGCGAGCACTTGCGGCGGTGGTCGCCTGACGCCAACAAAAACTATCGGACTATTCGGAAACAGGTCGGAGCGATACCTGAGAAGAAAATCGAGTGACCGATCGGGGGAAGCGACTACGACGTCGATTTTTTGCTTTGCATACTTCTCGCGCAGGTAGTCGCGCAGTAACTCCTCCTGACGTTCGCCGGGAAAGCGAGTTGTGTCG
>DATNJO010000392.1:0-7040 GCA_035603895.1 Pyrinomonadaceae bacterium | reverse complement strand
TTACGTTATTCATCATCAACCAATGGCTGCGTCGAAAGCGGTTCAACTAGCGCTGCTGTAGAATACAGCAACCGAGGAGACATCCACGTTGCCGGCCGACGGCAAATACGTCGCGTCACATTCAATCAGCAATTTTATTGTCAGGAAATTATCGCCTTTGCCCCATAAACGGAGTTGTACGATGCCCTCATAAGGCATTCGACCGAAAATATTGTAAGAGGCGAGTGACTCCTAGAGCCTCGTCCTGTGACTCCCGCCTGAACTCAATGGGTAACTGATGGACCTTTCGCGATACCGGCTGGAAACGCTTCGTCAGGATGGAGAGTTCATCCTCTACCGCTGTCTTAGCCAGAACGAGACAGACGCGACTCCGTCCGTGCTCGCCTTGTCTCCGGTGCTCGAACGTCCCGCTCCCGCAACCATCAAGAAGATAGAACACGAATTTTCTTTTAAAGACGAGCTCAATCCGGCATGGGCGGTCCGGCCGGTCGACGTCACACAGCAGCACGGCCGGACCATGCTGCTGTTCGAAGATCCTAAGGGAGAGCCACTCGATCGACTTCTTAGCGGGCCCACGGAATTGAAACAGTTCCTTCGTTGCGGGATCGCCCTCGCTGCAGCACTCGGCCAGGTGCACAGGTGTGGTCTCATCCACAAAGACATCAAGCCGTCCAATGTGCTTGTGAATGCTTCCATGGACCACGCCTGGCTGACGGGTTTCGGTATTGCCTCTCGGTTGCCACGCCAGCGTCAGCCTGCGGACCCTCCCGAATTCATCTCGGGAACGCTCGCGTACATGGCGCCCGAGCAAACGGGAAGAATGAATCGTTCGATCGATTCGCGTAGTGATCTTTACGCCCTCGGCATCACGCTTTACGAACTATTGACCGGCAGCCTCCCTTTCATCGCTTCTGATCCAATGGAATGGATTCACTGTCATATTGCCAAACAGCCACTGCCGCCTGCTGAGCGGCTGAGAGATATTCCGCACTGTATCTCGGAGATAATTTGTAAGCTGCTTGCCAAAGCCCCTGAAGAGCGTTATCAGACCGCAGCCGGCGTGGAAAACGATCTTCGCCACTGTCTGGAGGACTGGGATCATGGGCGTGGGATTCATGATTTCCTGCTGGGAAAACGTGACCAACCAGACCGCCTCGTGATTCCGGAAAAACTCTACGGTCGTGAGCGCGAAATCGAGACGCTGCTCGTCTCCTTCGACCGCGTCGTTCAAAGCGGCAAGCCTGAGTTAGTTCTGGTTTCCGGATATTCAGGTATTGGGAAATCATCAGTGGTAAATGAGCTGCACAAGGTTCTCGTTCCACCGCGCGGCCTCTTTGCGTCCGGCAAGTTCGATCAATACAAACGCGATATTCCCTATTCCACCCTCGCCCAAGCCTTTCGGGACCTCATCCGGCAACTTCTCGGCAAGAGCGAAGCCGAACTGAATACGTGGCGTGAGAGGTTGCACGAGGCGCTGGGACCCAATGGCCAGCTCATCGTGGATCTCGTCCCTGAATTGAAGCTCATCCTTGGAGAACAGCCGCCGGTCCCCGAGCTTCCCCCGCAGCGTGAGCAACACCGCTTCCAACTCGTGTTCCGCCGGTTCATCGGCGTCTTTGCGCGGCCGGAGCATCCGCTTGCCCTTTTTCTGGACGACTTGCAATGGCTTGATGCGGCTACTCTCGACTTAATCGAGGACCTGGTGACGCAGCAGGATGTGCAGTACCTCCTGCTGATTGGCGCCTACCGGGACAACGAGGTGGATTCCAACCATCTGCTGATGCGCAAGCTCGAAGTCATCCGTGGAGCAGGGGCCCTGGTCCATGAGATCATCCTTGCGCCGCTTGCCACCGAAGACCTGAGCCGTTTGATTGCGGACGCGATCCGCAGCGATCCAGGATCGGTTGTGGAACTGGCGCAGTTGGTTCATGACAAGACCGCTGGCAATCCATTCTTCGTAAGACAATTCCTGGCCGCGCTCGCAGAAGAGAAGCTACTCGCTTTCGACAATGGCACTGCGGACTGGTCCTGGGACGTCGAACGCATTCACGCTAAGGGATATACCGACAACGTCGTGGACCTTATGGTCCGCAAGTTGGGCCGTCTGCCTGTTGATACACAGACAGCACTACGGAAGCTCGCCTGCCTTGGACACATCGCCTCGACAGCGACGCTTTCACTTATGCAGGGCTCGTCCGAGGAACAGGTGGACGAGGATCTTTGGGAGGCAGTGCGGCAGGAGTTGATCGAGCGGCTCGACGGCTCCTACAAGTTCATGCACGACCGGATACACGAAGCGGCCTATTCGCTCATCCCGGAAGAATCGCGCCCCGAAGAACATCTTCGGATCGGACGGCTGCTTCTCCGGCAAACATCTCCCGAGGAACGCGAGGAGAGCATCTTCGACATCGTTAATCAGCTCAACCGCGGCGCGGGCTTGATTGATTCGCGCGAGGAGCGCGAGGAATTGGCGGGGCTCGACTTAATCGCGGGCAAGCGTGCCAAGGCGTCGACAGCGTACGCTGCGGCCCTCAACTATCTCCAGGCGGGAGGAAATCTGCTACCGGCCGATCGCTGGCGTAGCTGCCACGAACTCACCTTCGGCCTCGAGCTGAACCGCGCCGAGTGTGAATTCCTCACCGGCAACCTGAGCGCGGCAGAGAAACGCTTGACGGAGCTATCGACGTTTGCCGCTGGCGCAGTCGAAGAAGCGGCAGTCGCTTGCCTGAGTATCGACCTGTACATCGCGCTCGCCCGCAGTAATCGCGCGGTCGAGATTGCTCTTGAGTATCTCCGCCGGCGCGGCATCGACTGGTCACCTCACCCGACAGACGCAGAGGTGCGACAGGAATACGAACGGATCTGGTCGCTACTCGGTGCGCATACGATCGAGCAAATTATCGATCTGCCGTTGATGAACGATCCTGAGGCGTTTGCAACACTCGATGTTCTTACGCGGCTTACCCCGGCGGCAAATTTCACGGATAAGAAGCTATTTGCGCTCGGTTCGTGCAAAGCAATCACCCTCAGCCTCGAGAAAGGCATCAGCGACAGCACGTGGTTCGGATGCACCTGGGTCGCCACGATCGCCGGACCTGAGTTCGGCGACTACAACGTTTCCTTTCGCTTCGGCCAACTCGGATATGAGCAAGTGAAACAGCGTGGTTTGAAGCGCTTCGAACCTGCCGTCTACTTTACCTTCGGCGGCATCGTCCTATCCTGGACAAAGCATTACCGCGACGGGCGAGATCCGGTGCGCCGTGCTTTTGCCGTCGCCAGCGAGATCGGCGATGTCAATTTCGCGTTGTACAGCTCGAGTGTCCTTGTCTCCAATTTCCTGGTTGCGGGCGATGCGCTGGCAGAGGTTCAGCGTGAAGCCGAGCTCAACTTAGTGTTTGCTCAGAACTCACAGTTCGGGTTCATGGTCGATCTGGCAATGGCACATCTCGGGCTCATCCGGACGCTCCGCGGCCTAACGCAGACGTTCGGCTGCTTCGATGATGGTAATTTCGATGAATGCAGGTTCGAGCAGCACCTCTCAAGCGAGCGCGGTGTGTCGTTTCCGAAGAGCTGGTACTGGATCCGCAAGCTTCAGGCCCGCTTCTTTGCAGGCGATCATGGAGCGGCCCTGGAGGCCGCCGCTAACGCACAGGAATTTCTTTGGTCACAACCCACCGAACTCGCCAGGACGGAACACAGTTTTTTCAGCGCGCTTGCTCACGCTGCTTCCTGTGATCCGGCCAATGCCGGTGAACGCGTACAGCACCTGGAGGCGTTAGCCAGCCCGCACCATCACCTCGAAATGCTGGCGAAGAATTGTCCGGAGAACTACGCGCACCGCGCCGCAATGGTCGGCGCCGAGATCGCCCGGCTTGAAGACCGCCCGCTCGATGCGATGGACCTCTACCAGCAGGCGCTCCGCGCGGCGAAGGCCAACGGCTTCGTGCATGACGAGGCGCTCATTTATGAGCGCGCCGCAGCCTTTCATCGCGCACGCGGGTTCGATGAGTTTGCCGAGCTTTACCTGCGCAACGCACGCGCCTGCTACGCATCATGGGGCGCGGATGGAAAAGTAAGACAACTCGATCAGTTTTATCCTGACCTCAAGCAGCAACAGCCGATGCCAGATGCAACCTCTACGATCACGGCGCTGGTCGAAGGATTAGATCTCGCGACGGTGATCCAGGTCTCTCAGGCCGTGTCCGGCGAGATCGTGCTGGAAAAACTGCTCGACACGGTGATGCGCAAAGCGATAGAGCACGCAGGCGCCGATCGAGGGCTGCTTATTCTTCCAGACAGCAACCATCTGCAAGTGAAGTCTGAGGCTACTACTAGTGGACACGGTGTGACGGTGCGTATGCTGGAAGAACCTATTTCATCCGTTGCTGTTCCGGAATCGGTCCTGCGTTACGTTCAGCGGACCCACGAGCAGGTCATTATCGAGGATGCCAGCATTTCCAACTCATTCTCAATGGATCACTATCTTCGTGAGAAGTGCACTCGTTCGGTGGCCTGCCTGCCGCTGCTGAAGCAGGGCGAACTGGTTGCACTCCTGTACCTGGAAAACAAACTGGCCTCCAACGTCTTTACACCCGCGCGGCTCAAGATTCTTGAAGTGCTTGCTTCGCAGGCGGCGATCTCACTTGAGAATAGCCGTCTCTATCATGAGATCCAACGAGCGGAAGAGGCTGTGCGCCGCAGCGAAAAACAGCTTCGTGATGTGATCGAAACGATGCCTGCGATGGCCTTTACCATTCTTCCTGACGGGTCAACCGAATTCGTAAATCGGCGTTTAACCGAGTACACAGGTCTGAGGGCAGAAGAAGTAGGCTCACACCGGCGCAATATAATTCATCCCGAAGACTTTGAGGGATATATGAACCAGTGGAAGGCCTCTCTTGCTTCAGGCGAGCCGTTGGAAAACGAACTGCGCGGTCGGCGAGCCGACGGACAATATCGCTGGTTTCTGGTTCGCGGTGTCCCGCTGCGTAACGAGCATGGAACTATTCTCAAATGGTTTGGGACCCTGACCGACATTGAAGATCGCAAACAGGCCGAAGAGAGACTTCGGAATGAGAACATCGTTTTGCGTGAGGAGATCGTTAATACATCGATGTTCGAAGAGATCGTCGGCACCTCAGCACCGCTGCAACGCGTCTTGGCGCAGGTCGCCAAAGTCGCCCCCACTGACTCCACGGTTCTGATCACAGGAGAGACAGGTACCGGCAAGGAACTCATCGCGCGGGCCATCCACAAAAACTCGCAAAGATCGAGACTCGCATTTGTTGCCGTGAACTGTGCAGCAATTCCGCGTGAACTGATCGCCTCGGAGTTATTCGGCCATGAGAAGGGTGCCTTCACCGGCGCTACTCAGCAGCGCCTGGGTCGGTTTGAATTGGCGAGCGGAGGCACCATCTTCCTCGACGAAGTCGGAGAACTTCCAGCCGAAACCCAGATTGCCCTGTTGCGTGTCTTGCAAGAGCGCGAGTTTGAGCGAGTCGGCAGCGCTCGCCGAATCCGCGCTGACGTACGGGTAATCACGGCTACCAATCGTGACTTGCAGGCCGCCATCCGTGCTGGGACCTTTCGCAGTGATTTGTATTACCGCCTAAATGTTTTTCCGATTGAGATTCCCCCCTTGCGCCAACGAAGCGAAGACATTTCCTTGCTGGTTGAATATTTTATCGATCGCTACGCGCGCAATGCGGGCAAGAACATAACGAGTATTAACAAGAAGACCCTTGAGTTACTTCAGTCATACCCCTGGCCTGGAAACATACGTGAGTTACAGAACGTCATCGAGCGATCGGTAATACTTTGCGAAACAGACATTTTCTCGATCGATGAAAGCTGGTTATCGCTCCAGTCGTTTGTGATCGAGGCCAAAGATCAGGTTGAACTCCCCCAGCAACTGCTGGTGCATGAGAAAGACATGATTGAAGCCGCTCTGAAAGAGAGCCGAGGCCGTGTATACGGGCCGGCGGGCGCCGCAGCCAGGTTGGGCATACCACGATCCACTTTGGAGTCAAAAATTCGGTCACTCAAAATCGACAAACATAGCTTCAAAGGCTCCCGTCGCTCATAACAGAAATTGCTTTTTGTCGGATTGTCATTGTCGAACTTTCGCCAATTGGCGAGGCTTCACCATTCCTGCACAGCCTCATTCCTTATTTTTCAATAATTTACATCTGGAATCGTAGTTGCTCAGTATATGGGTGCAAGTTACGACAAATGAGGCCAGATGCTGAGAATTCGGAGCACAGTTACCGGAGAGACCGTCTTTACAGTAAGCGGTCATATAAACTCGGCGAACCTGATGGAGTTGAAAAATTTAATCGACGCAGAAACCGCAGGTCGCCCCATGGCTTTAGACCTGAAAGAACTGATTCTCGTGGATCGGGATGCAGTGACGTTTCTTAAGCGATGCGAGTCAAAGGGCATCGAGCTCCGGCATTGCTCGGCATACATCCGGCAGTGGATTACGAAAGAGAGGCTATGAATCTACTTATTCCTGTCAATGAACTCGACGCTGCAATTGGGCCACCGAACGCTCCAAGCCAGCCTATGACGATCCTGAGCGTTGAGGACCATCCGGTTTTCCGCGAAGGGCTAAGCGCAATCCTCGAGTCACAAGAGGACATGTGTCTCGTCGCGCAAGCATCGAATGCGGTTGAGGCCATCGAGGAATTTCGTCGTTTACGTCCCGACATCACCTTAATGGACCTTCGCCTTCCCGATGCTAATGGAACCGACATGCTAATCGCGATCCGCGCCGAGTTTCCCAAGGCTCGGATCATCATCCTTACAACTGCAGACTGTGACGGCGAGATCCAGCGAGCATTGAAAGCCGGAGCTTCGGCCTATGTCCTTAAAAGCATGCCGAAGGAGGAATTGCTCGAGGTGATCCGATCAGTTCATGCAGGAAGAAGACCCATCTCACCAGAAGTAGCAGCACGCATCGCTGAACATTTCGGCGAAGAGGAACTGACGACCAGGGAGTTTGAGGTACTTCGGCTTATTCACGACGGTAATCGCAATAA
>DATNJO010000391.1:0-3721 GCA_035603895.1 Pyrinomonadaceae bacterium | reverse complement strand
GGTGTGAGAATCCGGCGCAGTGCGTCATTTCGTGAATCAGCGTCTGAGCAATCTCGATCGGCCCTTGAGGAAATAGGTTGGTAAAGTTCACCGACATTGCCGGTACTCCGACGAATGCGCTGGCGTTGACTTTCGGATCATTCGTCCGACTATGATGAATAGCTAATCGGTAAGTGTTGATCAACCTTCCACGTTCGTTGGCGTTCAGCACCGGACATGACATGATGCGTGAAAACGCGAATCGGTGGCGCTCGCGCAGCATCCCGACCTCCGCCGGAGTGATGTCGTCCTCGAAAGTGAAATTATCGGCAATAAGTTCTTGCGGCTCTGACTTATTGACAACGGCGAGTGGCACTGTCTTGAGAAGGAGTAATGAAGAACGCATGCTAGCCCTCCTGAGGTTTCCGGCTCCCGTTAGCTAGTTCCACTCCATGACGAGATACTGAACGTCGGTTGTAGTGTCCTCCGTACGTATCCGAAGCGGCTGGCGGTTGACCGCGGCTATAATCGCCACCGAGGCTAGTGTGTCGTAGTTGGGGTGGGTTTTCCGAAGTAAGAAATACCCTTCGGCCATGTTCATGTGCCGAATGTTGAGCCCCGCGTTGTTCGCGTAGAGGCGTCGCACTCGGTCAGTAACGTCTTGGTGAGCCATTTGTTGTCTCCTCGCGGGGAAATATCGGCACGCAACACGGCACCGCAGTTTTCCGACTCAATATCTACTTTTCTTTTCGGCATGCGGAGTTACTGAGCCTGTAGACATTGCTCATGCGCTCCTCACGTTTTACAATGCACTCCGCAAACGCTTTCGTTGAGCGAGACGGACCTTACTCCGGGCGCCTCATAAAGTCCTTCCCGCGGATGGAATTTTTCGCGAACTTTTCCTGAACGCAGTGATAAGTAAACGAATCAATCGCTTCTATGAGTTCGGTCCCTTCGTCCTGGACCCGGCCGAACACACTTTGCTGCGCCATGGCGAGCCGGTCCCTCTCAGGCCCAAGGTCTTTGACACACTGTTGGTGCTAGTCAAAAACGGCGGCCACCTGATCGAGAAGGATGAATTGATGAGCGCCGTGTGGCCGGGACAGTTCGTCGAAGAGGGCAATCTCAATAAAACCATCTCAATGCTCAGACAGGCGCTTGGCGAAAGCAGGGAGGGAAACCACTTCATCGAGACGGTGCCGAAGCGCGGTTACCGCTTCGTCGCCGACGTACGAGATGTTAATGGTGCAACTGAAGACGAGTTGGTGGTCGAGACGCGGACACGCGCGCGCCTCGTAGTCGAGGACGAGACTGATGACGAAACTCACGCGCCGGAAAGCCCGATGATTGCGGCGGCCGCTCAGAAACGCGGGACACAGACAGCGGCACTTTTGGCTCAACCAGCATTCAAGTTTGAGCGACGGTCCAAAAGCAGGACGATGATTGCTGCGTCAGCCGCAGTTATTGTGCTCGCAGCTGTGGGTTACTTTTTCTACCCCGCTCGAAACCGCGGCGCGGTTATAGACTCCGTGGCGGTCTTGCCTTTCACCAACGAGGGGGGCGATCCGGAGGTAGAATACCTCTCGGACGGCATCAGCGAGAGCCTCATCGACAGTCTTTCGCAACTTTCCGGCTGGAAAGTCATCGCGCGCAGTTCTTCTTTCAATTACAAAGACAAAGCGGTTGACCCGCAGGAGGAGGCGCGCTTGCTGGGTGTCGAGGCGATTCTGACAGGCAGAGTTTTGAGGCGTGGCGATCAGGTGCAAATCAGCGTTGAATTAATTGACGCTCGTAATAACACTCGACTTTGGAGCGAGCGATACAACCGTCGTGTAACTGATCTGCTTTCCCTCCAGTCGGAGATTTCCAGGGAAATTGCCGCGAATCTCCGCCGGCAGTTGACCGCGGGCGAGCAAAGACAACTTACCAAACGCGAGACTATCGACCCTGTAGCTTATGAACTGTTGCTCAAGGGCCGCTTCTACGCGAACAAGGGAGGGACGGATAACCAGAAGAGAGCCGTCGAATATTTCAAGCAGGCGATAGACGTGGACCCTGCTTACGCGCTTGCCTATGCATTGCTCTCCTCCGAGTATAGTGAACTCATTAACATCACCGTCCTCGATCCAAGAGAGTTTATTCCCAAAGCCGAGATGGCAGCACGTAAGGCGGTTGATTTGGATGAGAACCTTGCCGAGGCGCACCTCGCGATGGCGGATGTCAACTTATACGCTTGGGAGTGGGCAGCAGCGGAGCGGGAACACAAGCGCGCCATCGAGTTGAATCCTAATCTAGCGCGGGCCCACCGCCATTACATGTTCTATCTCATCATCCATCGGCGAAATGGCGAAGCCCTCGCTGAGGGCAGACGCGCACGCGAGCTTGACCCTCTCTCTAGCGTCCACACGACCCCCGTCTATGAGCTGCTGCTGACTCGCCAATTTGATCAGGCGATTGAGGCCGCGAAGAAGTTGCTCGAAGCGGATCAGAACAATCCTGACCTGCATACTCTCGTCGGCTTTGTCTACGCGAGGACAGGGCAGTACCCGGAAGCCATCGCCGCTTACCAGGAAGGGATCAGGTTGGGTGATGATAGTACGGACGCGCAAATCTACTTGGCCGAAGCCTACGCGAAAGCAGGCGATACTGAGGAGGCACGGGCGCTCCTCAAGCAATTAGAGAAAGGTAAGGAGTACATCTCGCCGACGGGGCTGGCAATTATTCACGCGGCACTTGGCGAGAAGGACAAGGCCTTCGCGCTACTAGAGCGTGCTTACAGTGTGCACGACCAGCAGTTAATTTGGCTGGGTATTGAAGGAGGGTATGCTTCTCTACGCTTAGATCCGCACTTTCAAGACCTCATGCGCCGCATCGGGCTTCCCCTATAACCGCGCCAACACCGATGACAGTAAGTAGCGCCCTGACCTTCTCAGTTGCGAAGGTTATCCACTGTGGGGAGCACTATTCCGTCTCCACCTCCAGGGTCCGGTCTTCCCCAGGATTTTCTAATGTCATGCAGGCTCCTTAGTCTCTTGGTTAAAAATTTGATTATTAGGACTTAGCGAATACCTAACGCAGTTCGCAAGCTGTTCACCCACAGCGTACTTAGCGGTCATGTTCTTCTCAATAACTTCAAGATAGTTGTAACTGAAGTCCTCGATTACTTGATCGACATCGAGCTTATCTGCCTCAAGGGCCTTGGTGATTGTTGTTCTGTCGGTACCAGAAAAATTGCCACAAGAGCCCTGGTCACATAATACAAGGCGATTGCGAAAAAGATCAGGGGTTTGCAGCACCATCAAGGTCGCTCTCGGTACACCTTGCACTTCTACACGTATTGCTCTTAATATGTAGAAGACGGAGGTAACAACAGTGAAGCCGAAATCAGATCTTCCACAGGGCACGTTAGATTTGTTGATCTTGAAAGTTGTGGCGCTCGGTCCGATTCACGGGTATGCGATCGCCCAACGCCTGGAACAGGTATCGCGCGGTGTAGTCCAGGTTCCGCAGGGCTCGCTTTATCCGGCATTGCACCGACTCGAAAACCGCGGCCTTTTGGCAGCCGACTGGAAGGTGTCCGATACGGGACGCGAGGCTAAGTTCTATCGCGTGACCCGGAAAGGGCAAACGCAACTAGAAACTGAAACCGCGGGCTGGCAGCGCCTCACTCAAGCCGTCAGTCTGATCCTCAAAATGTCTGAAGGAGGTGCGGGATGACATGGTGGCATCGCCTGTTTCACCG
>DATNJO010000390.1:0-7255 GCA_035603895.1 Pyrinomonadaceae bacterium | reverse complement strand
AGAACAAGATCAGCATGAGTTTTCTGCCTACTCCTTTAGCGGAAGCAGTGTTGGCGGAAAGTTGGCCTGAGACGTGTGCACTCAGATACGTATCTGCGGGCGGGGATCGTCTGCATGCGGTCACGCCGAACGATTGGCCTTTCGAATTGGCCAATCAATATGGTCCCACTGAATGCTCGGTGATCGCTACGAGTGGGATGGTTAAGAATGAGTTGACGCCGACGATTGGGCGGCCCATTGCGAACAGCAAAGCGTACGTGTTGGATCGAGCGATGAAACCGGTGCCGCTGGGAGTGGAGGGTGAACTTTATTTGAGCGGCGTTGGTTTGGCGCGCGGTTACTGGCTACAGCCCTCACTCACAGCCGAGCGATTCCTCCCCAATCCTTTCAGTCAGGATAAAGGGAGCCGCTTGTATCGCACCGGAGATCTGGCGCGGTATCTGCCGAATGGTGAACTGGAGTGTCGTGGACGCAGCGACGGCCAGGTGAAGGTCCGTGGCTATCGCATCGAATTGGGAGAAATCGAAACAGTGCTGCGGCGGCACGCAAGGGTAAGGGAAGCTGTGGCCCAACTGAATCAGCGTGCGGACGGAGGAGTATTACTCGTCGGTTACGTGGTCCTTACTGAGAATAATGGTAACGATGCTCTCACGGAGCTCGGCAGTTATTTACGCGAACATTTGCCGGAGTACATGGTGCCGAGCCAGTTTGTGGTGCTGCCGGAGCTGCCGACGAATTCCAGTGGAAAGATCGATCGCGGCGCGCTGCCGGATCCAATTGAGGTGACCACGTCGAGGCCCACATTTGTTGCGCCGCGAAACGAGAGCGAAGAGGTGGTGGCAAAGATCTGGGCGGAAGTGCTGGGATTGAAGCGGGTCGGCGTAGAAGACAATTTCTTCACGCTGGGAGGCCATTCGTTGTTGGCATCGCGAATACTTTCGCGTGTTAACAATGCTCTCAAGGTGGATATACCACTCGATATTCTGTTTCGCGGCGGCACAGTCGCTCATCTGGTTGAAACAGCACAACAATCGAAGAGTCTCAGCCCCTCAATTCCGATCCGGCGAAGACAGGCAGTGTGAGTAATCAATGCAATCCGGCCTTGAACATTTACCTCAAGAAGAGCTACAGGCGAGCAACACCTGGCCCCTGTCATTTGCACAGGAGGAACTGTGGTTACTCCACGATCTCGCGCCAAACAATTCTGCCTACAACATTTGTCGACTGCTCAGATTCCAGGGCGAGCTTAATGTCGAGGCGTTGTGTTGGAGTCTTAATCAGATCATCGCGCGGCACGAAACGTTGCGGACTACTTTTGCAGTATGCGATGAGCAACCCTGCCAAATAATTTCGCCCCAGGCTTCCCTGGATCTCGTGACGGAAGAGCTTTTAAACCTGGACGAAGCAGAAAAGTGGATCAGGACCATGGAGTTGGCAAAGGCAGAGGCGAAGCAACCGTTCAACTTGCGACATGGACCGTTACTGCGAGCACGGTTACTCAAACTGGCCGGCACAGAGCATGCACTGCTCCTTTGTGTACATCACATCATTTGCGACGGCTGGTCCATAGAGCTGCTGTTTCGTGAATTGGAAGATTTCTACAACTGCGCTTGCACGGGAGCCGCAGTTTCATTGACAGAGTTGCCCATTCAATATGCCGACTACGCGCTCTGGCAGCGGGAGTTGTTGCAGGGAAAAGTTTTGGATGAGCAGTTAGCCTACTGGCGAGAGCAGTTGAGCGGGGCTGCGGGAGTCCTGGAGCTGCCGGTGGATCGGCCGCGGCCGGCCGTGCGCAGCTACCGCGGCGACATCGTCTGGTGGCATTTGAGTGAGAGCTTGAGCAGGCAGTTGGAGCAATTTGCCCAAAAGCATGAAGCGACATTGTTCATGGTCCTGCTGGCGGCATTTCAGACGCTGTTGTGGCGCTACACGGGAAATAAAGACGTGTTAGTGGGAGCGCCGGTGGCGAACCGGCAGCGACTCGAGGCCGAGAGCTTGATCGGGCTCCTGGTAAACACACTGACGTTCCGGGCCCGCATCAACCCAAACGACAGTTTCGCGGCATTGCTGGCCCAGGTGAGGGAAACCTGTCTCGATGGGTACGCCCATCAGCAACTCCCGTTTGAAAAACTGGTGCAGGAACTACAGCCGGAGCGCAGTCTGGCCCACTCACCGTTGTTTCAAGTCATGCTCACTTTGCCGGGCACACCGCGAACTGAGCTCAATCTACATCAACTAAAAACGCAAATTGAGATCATTCATTATGCTGCCTCAAAATATGATCTAAGCCTCACCGCGACTCACGGGCCCTCTCGCGAATTGAAGTTCCTGGTGGAATACAACACGGATCTGTTTGACGAGCAGACCATCAAGCGGATGATGGGGCATCTGCAAGAGTTGCTGGGCAGCGTGTGCGCGGGGTCCGCGCAACAGGTCCGCGCGCTACCACTACTGAGCCGTGCAGAGCGACGCCAGTTGGCCGGCTGGAACGAGACGGCGGTCGATTATGGGCTGGGCTGCGTGCAAGAAGTGATCGCCGCGCAGGCCCAACGGACGCCAGCGGCCGTGGCCGTCTGCTGCGGCGAGGAGCAACTGAGTTACCAGGAACTAAACGAGCGGGCCAATCAACTGGCGCATTACCTGCAGCGACAAGGGGTGGGCGCGGAAGTGCTGGTGGGGATCATGCTGCCGCGTTCGCTGGCGCTGGTGGTGACGCTGTTGGGGGTGCTGAAAGCGGGCGGGGCTTATGTGCCGCTGGATGCCGGCTATCCGGCGGCGCGGTTGCGCTACATGTTGCAGGACTGCGGGGCTCGGCTGCTGCTGACCGAGGCGAGCCTGGGCGCCCTGGTGGAGGAAGTCAGCGGGTCAGAAACGAGGGTGCAGGTAATCAAGGTAGACGAGCAGTGGGCGGAGATCGGCTGCGAGAGTAGGGCTAATCCCGCCAGCGCCGTGCGGGGCGACAATCTGGCCTACCTGATCTACACGTCCGGGTCGACGGGTCAGCCGAAGGGAGTGATGATTGCCCATGCCGGGGTGACGAATCACATGGCGTGGTTGCAGGCGGTGCATCCGTTAACAGAGCAGGATGCGATGCTGCAAAAGACGTCGTTCAGTTTCGACGCCTCAATGCTGGAGTTCTACTGGCCGCTGATGTACGGGGCGCGGCTGGTGCTGGCGAAGGAGAAGGCCGACCTGGACACCGCGTACCTCAGCCGGCTGATCGATGAGCAGCAGGTCACGACCGTTTACTTTCCGGCTTCGGCGTTGCAAATGTTTCTGAGTCACCGGCAGGCGGGGACGTGTCAGTCGCTGCAGTATGCGTGTTCGGCGGCGGAGGTGATGCCGCTGACCGTGGCGCAAGCGTTCCTGGCCGAGTTTCCGGGGGCGGAGTTGCACAATCTCTATGGGCCGACGGAAGCGACGATTGACGTGACGTCGTGGCGGTGTGAGCAAGCGAGCGGGCACCGGAGCGTACCGATTGGGCGGCCGCTGGCGAACACGCAAGTGCACGTGCTGGACGAGTGGCTGGAGCGGGTGCCGGTGGGCGTGGCTGGGGAACTGTATTTGGGTGGCGTTGGACTGGGGCGCGGTTACTGGGGGCAGGCGGGGCTGACGGGGGCAAGCTTTGTGCCCAATCCCCATGGTGAGAGCGGGACGCGCCTTTATCGGACGGGAGATTTGGGGCGCTATCTGGCTGCTGGCGAACTGGAGTTTCTGGGGCGCGTGGACAGTCAGGTAAAGCTGCGTGGTTACCGCATCGAGTTGGGCGAGATTGATGCTGTGCTCGGCTCACATTCAGCAATCTCGGAATGTGTAACTGTTTTTCAAGATGGGCAAGCGAGTGACAAACGTATCGTTAGTTACATCGTGTCTGCCAATGGATACGTGGAAACTGCCGACTTGCGCAGCTACCTGCGAGAACGCTTGCCGGAGTACATGGTGCCGGCGACTTTTATCAGGTTGGATCGTTTGCCACGCACGCCCAATGGAAAGATCGATCGCCGCAGTTTGCCGGCGCCGGACATGACCCAGCGCGACACGACCTTGCCCTACACGGAACCGCGCAGTGAGTTGGAACGACGGCTGGCACAGATTTGGCGGGAGTTGTTGAAGGTCGAGAAAGTGAGCCTCCATGACAACTTCTTCGATCTCGGCGGTCACTCGCTCTTGTTGGTCCAAATGCATGCTCGTCTGCGTGAAGAATTCGGACTCGAATTATCCGCGATCGACCTATTCAAGTATCCAACCATTGGTTCGCTGGCAGAGCACGTGCAGAGGTCGGGCACGAACGCCGGCGATGACGAGTGGTTGGTCCAGGCACGCGCGCGGGCTGACGTGAGACGAAGTAAGAAAGATGTTGAATCTGATATCGCGATCATCGGCATGGCAGGCCGGTTTCCAGGCGCGACAAACGTCGCGGAGTTCTGGCTGAACTTGCGCGATGGCGTCGAATCCATGCGGGAGTTTAGCGAAGACGAAATGCTTGCCGCGGGGGTTAGCGCGGAGTTGCTACGGCAAGACAGATACGTGCGAAGAGGAACCGAACTGAAAGGTCTGGAGTATTTCGACGCCGAATTTTTTGGCCTTACACCACGCGAAGCCGAGGCGATGGATCCGCAGCAGCGGATGTTTCTCGAGTGTGCGTGGGAGGCTCTCGAAGATGCAGGTTACGATTCGAGTTCCTACCCCTTGCCGATCGGGATGTTTGCGGGCGCGGCGACGAATACGTACATGCTTCAGCTCATCTCGAATCGCGAACTGTTTCGCTCCGTCGGCGGATTTCAAACAAAGCTTCTCAACGATAAAGATTTCCTTACTACGCGAGTCTCGTACAAGCTCGGATTAAAAGGACCCAGCCTGACAGTGCAAACTGCCTGCTCTACTTCGTTAGTTGCGGTTCACCTGGCCTGTCAGAGTTTGCTCAACGGTGAGTGTTCAATGGCGCTGGCCGGCGGCGTGGCGATCGTTCTGCCTCAGCGTACCGGCTATCTCCCGCAGGACGGAGGATTGACCTCGCCGGATGGTCATTGCCGCCCGTTCGATGTGCGGGCCGCGGGCATTGTCGGAGGGAGTGGCGCTGGCTTGGTCTTGCTAAAGCGTCTAAGGGATGCACTCGCCGATAACGACTCAATTCGCGCGGTGATCAAAGGTTCTGCAATCAATAATGACGGCTCCCTGAAAGTCGGTTACACCGCTCCGAGTATCGAAGGACAAGCCGCTGTGATCGCCGAAGCACAGGCGGTCGCCGGTGTTCATCCTGAGTCGATCTCTTACATAGAAACGCACGGCACAGCCACCACGCTTGGCGATCCGATCGAGATTGCCGCGCTGACACAAGCCTTTCGGGCGCAAACGAATGCGCGACAGTTTTGTGCAATCGGATCGGTAAAGAGCAATATCGGCCACCTCGATACGGCCGCCGGAGTAGCAGGATTGATCAAGACGGTGTTGGCACTGGAGCACGGAGAGTTGCCGCCCAGTCTGAATTACGAGCAGCCAAACCCGGAGATAGATTTTGCGCAGAGCCCGTTTTATGTGAACGCTCAGTTGCGAGAATGGCCGCGCCGGGAAGGTGAGCGGCGGGCAGGCTTGAGTTCCTTCGGCATGGGAGGAACGAATGCGCACCTGGTCCTTGAAGAAGCCCCCGCCGTCGCGCGAACAAAGACCGCGAATGATGGGCAAGTAATACTGTTGAGCGCTCGCTCCGCGGATTCGTTAGGCGGGGCGAAGCAGAGACTGGCTATACATCTCACCGATGATCCGGAGACGGAACTTGGTGACGTGGCTTACACACTTCAGGTTGGCCGCCGCGATTTTGCTCATCGCGCCGCAGTCGTTTGTCGTTCTTCTGCGGACGCAGCGGCCGCATTGCGATCAGACGATCCCCGTGTCCTATTGCAGAATGTGTGCGAACCCGCTGAACGTCCGACTGCTTTCCTGTTCCCGGGCATAGGCGATCACTACGTGAATATGGCGGCCGGGATCTACGCCGCAGAAGAGACTTTCCATAACGAAGTAGATCGATGTTGCGAGATTCTGAAGGAATATCTTGGCAGTGATCTACGTAAGGTCTTTTTTGCGTCCGAGTCAGCGATGCCGAGGCCGGCTTCGCCGGGCCTCGATCTAAGACGAATGCTGAATCGGGACGGCAGGGAAGACGGCGCGCAGAGTAAACAACTCAACGAGACCTTCATTGCGCAACCGGCAGTTTTCGTCATCG
The DNA here is from genome assembly GCA_035603895.1 of Pyrinomonadaceae bacterium. GTDB lineage: Bacteria > Acidobacteriota > Blastocatellia > Pyrinomonadales > Pyrinomonadaceae > PSRF01. The sequence continues at coordinate 1,035 of DATNJO010000390.1, read as the reverse complement.
AGTATGCGATGGCGAGACTCTTGATGCAGTGGGGAATCAAACCGCAGGCAATGATGGGCTACAGTATTGGCGAGTATGTGGCTGCGTGTCTCGCCGGCGTACTCTCACTCGAGGACGCACTGTTTCTCGTTGCCAGGCGTGCGCAACTGATCCAGACACTCCCGCCCGGAGCACTACTTGCAGTTCCACTTTCAGAAGACGAAGTTGGCGAGTATTTGTCTGAACAGCTCTGGGTGGCGGCCATCAATGGCTCGGCTCTTTGTGTGCTTACCGGCTCAAACAAAGCTGTTGACGAGTGTGAACGGAAACTGCTGAGCAAAGGTCTTGCGTGTCGAAGGCTACCAACGAGTCATCCATTCCATTCACAGTTGCTCTCGCCCATTGCCGATCAGTTCACTGGGCTCGTGAGCCAGGTCAAATTGAAGGCGCCGAAGATTCCTTACATCTCTAACCTGACTGGCACATGGATCACGGCAACCGAAATTCAGGATCCAAACTATTGGGCGAAACACATGTGCCAGACCGTCAGATTTGCCACTGGTCTAGGCGAGCTCTGGAAAGAGCCGCGGCGCATCATGCTCGAAGTTGGTCCAGGGCAATCGCTGACGAGCCTCGCGTTACAAGAACGACCACAGAGCACAACCGCAGAACAGGTCGCATTGCCCACGATCAGAAACTCCTATGAGCAACAGCATTCGGACAACTTTTTCTTAGCAGGCACACTGGCAAAACTTTGGCTCGCCGGAGTGGCTCCAGACTGGGCAGCGGTACATCGTGATAAACAGCGCCGCCGCGTCTCGCTCCCCACATACAGCTTCGATCGCCGCTACTACTGGCTCCCTCAATCCAACGGTGATCAGACGAAACCCTCAGTTCATTTCGAGAAGAAACAGGACGTCGAGAGTTGGTTCTACCTGCCTTCCTGGAAACGAACCGTTCCGCTTTCATCCCTGGCGAATCACGGCAGGCGGCATGAAAAACAGAGATGGCTGATTTTTCTTGACTGCCGCGGGCTCGGCTCACGAATCGCAGCCC
>DATNJO010000389.1:0-2620 GCA_035603895.1 Pyrinomonadaceae bacterium | reverse complement strand
TCCGCGATGGTGCGGAAACAATAGGCCGAGAGCGGTTCGCTGTCGCTGTACTTGCGCGGAATTCGTTCCGCGTCCGGACCACCATCAACCGGACGGCCCCACTCCACTTCGTGATGTGCCGGATCGGGAGCGTAATCAACCAGTGCGTTCAGCAAAGCGCGCAGACCGACCTGCGTCATGCTCGACACGGCGAACACCGGACACAGTTTGCTTTGCGCGATGGCGTTGTTGATGTTCGGCAGAATGTCTTCTTCGTCGAGCGTGCCTTGCTCGAAGTATTTCTCCATTAACTGATCGTTTGACTCAGCAACCAGCTCGACCAAACGTTCGCGCGTCTTTTCGACGATGTCGCGACCTTCGGATGGAATGTCGATCTCTTTCGCCTGGCCGTCTGGTCCAAGCTCGTAGGCTTTCATGTAGACCACGTCGACGACGCCGCGAAAGTCTTTCTCTTTTCCGATCGGCAAAGTGAAAGGAATGATTGCTCTGCTAAACGTTCCCTGTGCGCTCTGCAAAGCCGCGCCGAAGTCAGCATGTTCTTTGTCGAGTTTATTGATCACCATGATCCGCGGGACCATGAACTCGTTGGCGTAGGTCCAGGTCTTTTCCGTTTGGACCTCAACACCTTTTACGCCGTCGACAACAACGATGGCGCAATCCGCGACGCGCAGCGCCGGCCGCGCGTGGGCTATAAATGCCGCATAACCGGGCGTGTCTATAAAATTGAGTTTTGTATCGCGATGATCGAGATGTGCTAGTGCGGTATTGAGTGTGATTTTACGAGCGATGGAATCTTCTTCGTAATCCGTGACTGTGGTTCCTTCATCTACCTTTCCCCAGCGCGGTGTGGCTCCGGCGACGAAGAGAAGAGAGCTGATTAGCTGCGTCTTCCCTGCGTCGCCGTGTCCAATGACAGCAAGGTTTCTGATGGCCTCAGTCGGATAGACTTTCATAAATGTGATTCCTTTCGGATGTGGAGATTTTGTTGCAGGATACCTATCCATGCAGGTTAAAGGCAAGTTAACACCGGCCATCCAAAACACGTTTTACAGCATCTCAGCACGCGGAAATGGAGATGTTGAAAACACAATGTATTACCGGAAGTTAGTGTCGTTGGCAGTGGCCCTCGTGTTAGCGCTTTCCGCGGTTTGGGTTGCTTCTGCGTCACCGAAAAATAACGAAGACAAAGAACAGCGCGGGCTCCAAACAATCGAGCCTCTAAACATAGCGATTCTGATTCAGGACGATCTCGTACCGCAGGTTAGTAACGAGATCGGCGTCACGCGTGATTTCATTCGTTCTTTGCCGCAAGGTTCGCAGGTGATGGTTGGTTACATCACGACTGGCACTTTGCAAGTGCGGCAATCGTGGACGAACGACCTCGAAAAGGCAGCGCGATCTTTGCGTATTCCGGTCGCGAGTACAGCGAGTTCGCCGTTCAATCCATACGTCGAAGTGATAGAAGCACTGAAGAAGTTCGACAACAACGGAACGAATGCAAACGCGGTTCTTTTGATTTCAGACGGACTCGACACGTCGCGTGGCTTTGATACCACCGCGGCAGGTCACACAGTCGACATCGACCGGGCGATCAAGGAAGCGAACAAGCGACGTGTGTCGGTGTTCAGTTTTTACGCTCCGTCGGTTGGTTTGACGAGCCGCAGCCGCATTGCCGCGAGCTACGGACAGAGTTCGTTGAACCGTATTTCGAATGAAACTGGTGGACGAGCGTTCTTCCAGGGAAGCAATGGGTTCGTCACGTTCAACTCTTACTTCAATCGTTTGCGTGAGACGTTGAACCGGCAGTACGCCAGAAATCGGTAAGAGCGAAAAAATAGGTCGGATAACAATAGGTCCTATATTGTTCTATAGGACCTATTTTCTTTTGCTTTAGACGGTGATAAATTATCGCGCCGAGTAACCCACCGTGCGCGAATATTGTCTCATTGTCGAAGGTGCATATCTTGACGAATCTGAGGCTGAGCACGCCTTGCGCGACCCGTTCCTTGAAGACTGGGTCGAGCAGACCGGCCGCTTCCGCATTCACAACATGGCCGAGATTCTCGTCACGCCGGGCGTCACGCTCGGTTCGCTCGGAATCGTGATGCTGGACGAGCGCGTGTTTGAGATTGCGAGCACTGACCCTGAGCATCCCCTCAACGAACATACCGCCAAAGGTGTAGCCGAAGCGCTGCGACGCCAGGACATGTTTGACGAAATCTCAGTTGAACCGCGCGCTGAAGAGTAAATGAGATGACGCAGTCGTTTTTAGCAGGCCGTGTCGTTGTTGTCGTCGACGATCTTACTCGTCAGGACGTTGGTGCGATCGTGAATGCCGCCAACTCCAGCTTGCTCGGCGGCGGCGGAGTGGATGGAGCGATCCATGACGCCGGTGGACCACAGATACTCAAGGAGTGTCAGGATATCCGCCGAACGCGTTATCCGGATGGCTTGCCGACTGGTGAGGCCGTGATCACGAGTGGTGGACAACTTCCGGCGCGATTTGTGATACACACAGTTGGTCCGATCTACGGTCACGATCCGAAACGCGAGGCGGAGTTATTGGCTTCGTGTTACCGGAATTCGTTGAAACTTGCTGTCGATCACGCGGTTTCCACGA
>DATNJO010000388.1:0-4552 GCA_035603895.1 Pyrinomonadaceae bacterium | reverse complement strand
CGCCACCTGCACTACCACCGCCGCCCGTTCCGCCGGGACGTGTGTACGGCGGTCGTCCTCCACCACCGCCAGAACCACCACCAGACCGCCCACCACCGGCATAACGCCGGTCACGATCGCGATCCTGATGACGATACCGACGCGAATGCGGATCGCGCTCGTAGTACCCGAGCGGATACCAACAAATATCGCTACCACTTCCAACCGATATGTTCAGGTTCACAAACGCAACCAACGCCGGCCGCCACCAACTGCGCCTGTTGCGATTAAACTTACTCCGCGAGGTCCACGCCCACTGGTTGTTGTGAAACACCCAACGGCCATAGTGATAAGGCGCCCAACCCCACGGCTCGTAACCAACCCACGTCCAACCGTACGGCGGACACCACGTCCAATGACCGTAGCGATAGGGCGCCCAATCGGCGTACGCGCTGATCGTTCCCGGATGCGGCCGCCAGATCCAGCCGAAGTCATCCGTGAAGGTCCACTCGCCATAAGCCGCGAGCTCCTCCGCCCCCCACGCATACTCGTCGTAATACTCGCTGTCGTAACGAAGCCGCTGTGCGAGAAAGCGCTCACGATCGCTTACAAAAGTGTCGAACGCGTCATCTGAAGTGGCGGCGAGAAACTCCCAGTCGCCGGCGTTCTCGCCTGCCACAACCAACTCCGCCGAGCGGCCATCACGCAACGAAAAACCCGACGTGTCGGAATAGATCCGTGCGCTCCCGCCATCGCGCACGGTCAAACGCACGCGGCCATCGCGCGGCACGTCGATCCGGTAAAGTCCCGGTTTCTCGGCGGCCATCGTGGTCCGCGGCGCGTCAACTTCAAAATACTCTTTGCTACGATCAAACTTGACCAGTCGAACGACAACCGTGCCTTCGAGAACACTCAGTGCGACGCCTTCGTCGCGCAGCGTCACGATGCGCAAGGCCGAGTTTGGCGCGAGCCGCACAAAGTTTCGCGCGTCGACCTGTATTTCCATGCGGCTGTCTTTGTCGGTGGAAACGGTGTCACCCTCGACGAGCGGATAATTCAGACGGGCGCGTTCCCAGTCCTGGTTGGCGCGGCGCCTGAGGTTCACTTCCCCGGTGATCAGACTGATGCGCACGACCCGGTCTTTGACTTCGTAATCGTCGGGTGCGTCCGTATCTTCTTGAGTGGCGCGAGCGATTGTGGTGATTGAGAAAAGGGTGAGTAGTAAAACGAGAAGCTTTGCGTTCAGTCGGGAGACTTGCATGGTCTTGCTCCTTGGTTGATGGTTGAACCCTGTTCGTGGCGCGGCGAAATGCGGCAATGTGTATGCCCCCTTTATGTCAAAAGCGCATTAAAAGAGGGGCGCAGTTGATAATTGAGATTTCTCAAGCGCGAAGTTTTGGGAGCAGTTTGTTAATTTGAGAAGTCTCAAACGGAGCTAACGATCGCTTGAATAGACGTGGTGGGTTGAGGATGTCTTAGACCGTGTGTGGCCGGCACGAAATGGTATGAGCACAGACGACACAGATGGACACGGAGTTTGATCTGATAGTTGTTGGCGCGGGAATTAACGGCGCGGGCATCGCTCGCGACGCGGCGATGCGTGGGTTGAAAGTGTTGTTGGTTGATAAAGGTGACGTTGGTGGAGGGACGAGTGCCGGATCGACACGGCTGATTCACGGTGGGTTGAGGTACCTCGAACACTTTGAGTTTGGGTTGGTCCGGGAGTCGTTGCGGGAACGTGAGACGTTATTGCGGATCGCGCCGCACCTGGTTAGGCCGTTGGCGATCACGATTCCGATCTACAAGGAGAGTGCTCGGGGGTGGGCGAAGATCCGGGCGGGAATGATTGCGTACGAGTTGTTGGCGTGGGGAAAGTCCTTGCCGCGGTATCGGATGCAGTCCGTGGAGGAGACTTTGCGCAGGATGCCGGGGTTAAGGGCTGATGGTTTGGTTGGGTCGGCGGTTTATTTCGACGCGCAGGTTGAGTTTGCGGAGCGGTTGGTGGTGGAGAACGTGCTTGCCGCGATCGAATGTGGCGCGAGTGTTTTGACTCATACGCGGGTGGGGAAGCTGTTAAGTGAAGACGGGCGCGTTCGAGGGGTGCAGTTAGAAGGGGATTTTGGGAAACCGGCGCTAGCGAAGGTTGTGATCAATGCTGCTGGGCCGTGGGTTGACCAGTTGATCGAGCAGAAGGGAATCGGTGGTGCGAGCGGGAGGTTGATTGGTGGGACGAAGGGCAGTCACGTTGTGGTGGCGCAGTTTGCGGGTGCGCCGGAGGGGGCGGTTTATTTGGAGGCGGTTAGCGATCGGAGACCGTTCTTTGTTATTCCGTGGAATGGAAACTACCTGATTGGAACCACCGACGTTCGCTTCGAAGACGACCCGGATGAGGTTCGCAGCGAACTTTGGGAAGTCGACTATTTGTTAGCGGAGACGAATCGCGCGTTTCCGGCGGCCGCATTAACGCGTGAAAGCGTGCTGTACACGTACTCGGGCGTGCGGCCGTTGCCGTTCACCAGGAACGATGACGAACAGAGCATCACGCGCAAACACTTTCTGCGCGAGCATCCGCAGGTTCAGAACCTCATTTCTGTTGTCGGTGGAAAGCTCACGACATATCGCAGTCTTGCGGAGGAATGCGTCGACTTGATCTTTCGCAAACTGGAACGACCGTCGCCGCTTTGTGAGACGGCAAGAGTTCCTTTACCCGGCGCCAGGGAGACCCGTTCTGAGTTCAGCCTTCAGGCTGCTCCGCGCGGCAAGCTAAAGCTTGAACTCAGAACAAACGCCGCGGATGTGTGCGAGCGATGGCGACGGGTTTATGGTTCGCGAGCGAAAGAGCTAGCGGAACTTGCGCAGCGGTTAGACGATCACGATCCATTAACCGCAGAAATAGTTTTTGCTTTCGAGAAGGAGTTCGCTACGACCCTGGCTGACTGTTTTCTGCGACGCACGATGATCGGACTCAACGCCGACCTCGGTCTAGGCGACATCGACCGCGCGGCGAAGATCGGAAAGAAGTTTTTAGGTTGGACCGACGAGCGAGCGAATCGCGAAGTTGAGGCGTACAAGGCTGAGATTTCAAACCGGATAGGCGATGGATTTCATCACCGCCAATGAATCGCGCGCAAACCGCTTCTGCAACCTCCGCGCGACTGGCGAACCGAGCTTCACGAGCGGATGCCGCGGGTGCGAAAAGGCCAGAATGTCGTACCAAACGCTGTTGTCTAACGGACTCAACTCGATCAAAAACCGCTCCTCGCCCCGTTCGACATGATCCGACAACGTGCCGTACGCAAAACCAAAACGCCTGACCGGTCCCTGCTCGTTGATCGTGTAGACCACACGGCACGCGCTAAGTGACCACGTGCCGACTGCTCGTGCTTTGACCGCTACAACCGCATCCTTTTCCAGCTTCACACCACTTGGCACGAGCGTCACCCAACCGAGATCGAACTGGCGCCACTGTTTCAACGCTTCAACGGCGCGCTCGTAGAGCTCAACTCCATTACCCAGTTCAACGCGATTGTGATCGAGCGTAAAACCGCGCGGCGCCTCAGTCGGATCGAATCTTGTCGCGCCGACATCCGCATAGGTGAAAGGCAAGTCTCGTTGACTGGCGATAAATCGTGCGACGTCGTCGCTGGAAGGTTCGCTGAGCGTGAACATCAGTTTTTGCGTGCGCGCGGATGATGGCGGTCGTAAGCGGCGCGCAAGTGAACATCCGTGATGTGCGTGTAGATCTGCGTTGTCGAAATGTCGCTGTGGCCCAACAGCGCCTGCACCGAACGCGAATCAGCGCCGTGTTGCAGCAGATGAGTCGCAAAGCTGTGCCGCAACGTGTGCGGCGAAACGTGTTTTATCCCCGCATGTTCCGCCTGACGCTTGATCATGGACCATGCCAGATGCCGCGTGAACGGCTTGCCACGATGCACGAACACATGCGGCAACGTTTGCTTTCCGTAACCAGCCTTTGCTGCCGCGTACTGTTGCAACCAATGAATCGCGCTCTTGCCGAGCGGCACTCGCCGTTCCTTGCTTCCTTTACCGTGACAAACCAAAAGGCCCGCTAGCAGATCGATATCGGCTTGTTTCAGATTCACCATTTCCGAAACGCGCAGCCCGGTCGCGTACATAACCTCGAGGATCGTGCGATCGCGAATGCCTTCGAGCGTGGTGATGTCGGGCGCGGCAAGCAGGCGATTGATCTCTTCTTCAGTTAGAAACTTCGGCAGGTACGCGAAGCGCTGTGGCGTGTCGAGATCTTCAGCGGGATGCCGCTTGATGTGACCGTCGAGCATCAGGAATTTGTAAAAACCACGCGTCGCACTTACCGCTCTCGCAACTGACGTCGGCGCGAGCCCTTCACGCGATAGACTCGCGATCCACTTGCGCAAGTCAGCGCGCGTGAGTTCGAGCACGTCTTTTCCGTTTTGCGTGGACCAGGATTGCAGGCGCGTGAGATCTCTTTGGTAGCTGGCGATGCTGAGTTGCGCCAGCCCCTTTTCCACCTGAATGTAGGTCAGAAATTCCTTTACGAAATCGCGCTTCATTCGTAACGCAGACACTCGAT
>DATNJO010000387.1:0-3673 GCA_035603895.1 Pyrinomonadaceae bacterium | reverse complement strand
GGGTCCGATCTCCCTCCAAACCGTTGGACACCGTCGCCGGTCCGGCACTATTATTCGTGGACTGCTGCCCGCTTCGATTACAACCAAAGACCAACGTCAACAAACACAGGGCGCAGATTAAGATTATCGATCTCATTTGCTCAGAACTCAGCCACTCATTGAAAACGCTTAGGTTGGGAGATGAAGCAAACTTATCTAACGCAAATCTCGATAGGGAGTCAAACACCGGAAGCCCCAAGTGATTGACAGTTTCTTCTTATCGAATGGTTTTTCTGCAAGGAGTGCAAATGTTCAGGAAGCTGCCCCTACTCGTAACTATTTTCGTGCTTGTGCTGCTCAGCACGCTACCGGCCGGCGCTCAAAAGAAGCCCACCGCAGCCGTTGCCAGTTCCGCGCTCAAGCTCAACTTAACTTCCAACACAGCTATCGTCAGCGCGTGCAGCGACGCCGGGAACCCGGCGTCATCGCAGGTTCAGCTAACCGCAGCCGCGGTTTCCCCAAACGGTAATCCAATCAACTACAGATGGACCACCACCGCGGGAACGATCTCCGGCGAAGGCCCACATGTGACGTGGAACCTTGCGGGATTGAAGCCTGGATACCACAAGGCATCGCTCGACATCGTCAGCACTGGCAACGAAGGCGTGTGCCAGGCGTTTTCATCCGTGACCGTGCTCGTTAATGCTTGCGCGACTGTGCGTCCGGTTTGCCCGGCCGTTGCGGTCAATGGTCCAACGACAGCCGGCGTCGATCAGCCGTTAACGTTCACGTCCAACTACAACGGCGGCACGGCCGGAATCACCCCCGTTTACAACTGGACCGTCTCTGCCGGAACCATCATCGAAGGTCAGGGCACCGACCGGATCAAAGTCGACACGAAAGGACTCGCCGGTCAAACAATTCGCGCCTCGCTTTCACTCGGTGGCTACAACCTCGAGTGCGCGGCCGACTATGCCGTGACGATGCCGGTGCCGAAACTCGAGGGACGCCGATTTGATGAATTTCCGGACATCGCTCGCAACGACGAAAAAGCCCGGCTCGACAACTTCGCTATCGAGTTGCAAAACGATCCGACGGCCACTGCCTACGTCATCGTTTATCCCGGCAAGAACAACAAACGCTACGAAGTGCAGGAACATTCGGGTCGTGTCGTTGAGTATCTCGTCAATTCGCGCGGCCTCGACCAGCATCGCATCGTGACGCTCGTCGGCCCGAAACGTGATCAACTCCGCGTTGAACTGTGGCTCACGCCGCAAGGCGCAACGGCTCCAAATCCGCGATAGTATCCATAAAATCGAAAACTGCTTTCCCCGTAAAAACTGGACGCCGCGGCCCAAAAGCCGCGGCGCTTTTTTGTACACGCGGATTGCTTTAGCCTAAGATAGCTGAGACCTTTTGGCCCGTTTATGCGCGTTTACAAGACGGAGTCTCAAGGTCTCGTACCAGAAAACTACAGTTGGAGAAGAGAGATCATGGTCCGTACTAGATCCGCTTATTGGCTGAGCTTCTTATTGTTGCTGCTGGCGTTGCCGGTTTCGGTCGCTGCCCAGGACAAAGACAAAGATAAAGACAAGAAGGAAAAGAAGGTTTACACGGGAACGCCCGTTATGTGGCGTGCGCCGGAAGATATCGAGCAACGCAACCTGCTGCTGGGCGCAGGCGGCGACGAGATGAAGCCCGATGTCAGTCGCATCACTTACATCGAGGATAAGACCGGCGGCTACTCGAAGAAGTATCGCGTGAAAGACGCCCAGGGTAATGAGTGGATCGCCAAACTCGGCAAGGAAGCACAGTCAGACACGGCGGCCAATCGCCTGCTGTGGGCGCTCGGCTACGAAACCGAGATCGCCTATCTCATCCCGAAACTAAAGATCGAGGGCAAGGGCGACTTTGAAAACGTTCGCCTCGAAGGACGTCCAAAAAGCGTGAAGCGAACCGGGAACTGGATGTGGGAGAACAACCCGTTCATGGACAAGCCCGAATTCAAAGCGCTCAAGATCCTCATGGTCATGATCAACAACTGGGACATGAAGGACGACAACAACGAAATCCTTGCTTCACGTGGCGACACCACCGGGGGGGAGTTACGTTACATCATCAGCGATCTTGGCGGCACATTTGGTAAGACGGGCGGCTTCTTCTCGCGCAGCCGCAACGAGCCGGGAGATTACGAGAAGTCGGTGTTCATTAAGAAAGTTAACGGCGACAGGATCGACTTCAATTACAGCGGAAAGAACCAGAAGCTGTTTGAGAATCTCACGGTTGCCGACGCGCAGTGGTTGGCAAACTGGCTGAAGCGTTTGAGTGACGATCAGATTAAGGACGCGTTTCGTGCAGCGAATTACACGCCTGAGGAAGTTGATTCTTTGGCGGCTGCGTTTCGCGCGCGCGCCAACGCGTTAGCGAATCCGGCTGGCGCGGTAGCTGCTCAGGGCAACTAACAAAGAAATCCACAGATTACACAGAGGAGCACCAAAATCTGTGTAATCTGTGGATGGTTTTACCGCACTACATCAATCGCGATAAGTTGCTGCCCCGAAATCACGAACTCCGCCGGCGGCAACTCCATCTCAAACACAGGTGACAGAACAGTCGGCGTATAACCGCCAGAAGTGCGGTCGCTGTTCAAAGTGGCGACCACCGACGGCGGCAAGTTCGGCAATTCGCTAGTACCGATCACCGCACCATTCGTGATGCGAAACAGCTTCACGTACAAACGATCGCTCTTCTTCACGGTGTTGATAGCGCGGACGAGTTGACTCAGATCCTGCGGCACGAAAGCCTTCGCCGCCGAACCTTCCTGCAACGCGTTACCATCACCAACAAACACCAGCAACTGGCCCAACGCCGCGTCGTTTGGAATCTCCAACGGAATCCGTTGCACAAACTGCTTGCCCGATTCAGTTCTCACAAACGCCTGCACTTCGACTTTCTCACCACGCCGCACTTCCGTGCGGTCCAAAGTGATTCGTTCGAGCGTACCGGCGTATTTGGTTTCCAACGAGGCGATATCGAGCGTGATACCGTCGAGTTGGACGTCGTCGAATCCGCTCGTCAACAATGCGCTAACTGGCGCGGCAATCGCCCCCGCGGCCATTATCGGTGAGTTGTTGGTCGAAAAGCGGCGATCGACCTTGATCGGTTCTTGTCCCTTGACGCGAATCTCGCCCTGCACGCTGATCGTCGAATCGCCCAACGCGCGTTCGCTCGACGTGATGGTGTTGAAAAGCGTGATGTTCAGCAGTAGCGGCGTCAAAAATGAATCGGTCGCAACTTCGTACGAATACGTCTCCGTGCGATCGCGGCTCGTGTGCAGGTTAACCTTGACCGGAATCATCTTGGGCGCCTGACCAAGCAGACCAAAGATTCCCGACGCTCGATCCTGCGAGATCGAACCGACCATGCGGCCGGGCACAGCGAGTTTGAAAGAGTTGTTTGCGTTGGGAATTACCGTCACCACCGAAGCCTCAGTCATCGGCATGTCGGAGGCGCCGAGGCTCAAAAACGGATGGCCGAAAGCGTAGATGCGATTGCCGTCGCGCATCGTCACCGTGCCAGCGGCAGCAAGCGAATAATCACCGCGAACGAGTTGCACGCTGATCGAACTGCCCGGCGGGAACGTCTTTTCAGTCACTTCCGCCATGGGCGTGATCGCGGCGGCGCCACCGGCGCC